>CANKNL010000016.1 GCA_947483345.1 Chitinophagaceae bacterium
TTTATGCGGGTTAGCGGCAACAGTATGATCAACGCCTGCATACATGATGGCGATATTGTAATTGTAGACCGCTCTATAAAACCCATAAGCGGTAAAATTGTAATTGCTGTTGTGGATGGCGAAATGCTGATACGGCGACTGGAAAAGACCATAAACAAAATGCGGTTGATTCCAGAAACGCCCAAACTCTCGCCCATTGAAGTGAGCGAGTTTAGTGATCTCGTGATCTGGGGGGTGGTGACTTATGTGATAAAATCCATGACCTGAGTTTGTCATCTGAATTAACTGGCGAATGACTCTGGGTGAATGGCTCTGGATTTCAAGCCAGGAATAAAATTATAACCAAAATCATTAACGAACTTTAGTGCACCCGCATGAAAGCTATTGTAGATTGTAACAGTTTTTACGCCGCCTGCGAAAGGCTTTTTAAACCCGCACTGCATGGCAAGCCCGTTGTTGTATTAAGCAATAATGATGGCTGCATTGTATCCCGCACCGACGAAGCAAAAGCGTTGGGTATAAAAATGGCCGGACCTTATTACCAAAATAAAAAAGAGATTGAAAAAAATAATGTGGCTGTTTTTTCCAGTAATTACCATTTGTACGGCGACTTAAGCTGGCGGGTAATGGAAACCTTGCGCATACTGTCGCCACATGTAGAAGTGTATTCGGTTGATGAATCTTTTTTAGACCTCACAGGTATTGATGAAAATAAGCTCCATGAATATGCCCTTTTTTTAAAACAGACCACAGAACTGTGGACGGGTATCCCTGTATCCATTGGTGTGGCCACATCCAAGGTCTTATCTAAAGTAGCTAACCGCCTGGCCAAAAACGACAAGATCGGTACACAGGGTGTCATGTTGTTACAAACCCCCGAACAACAGATGAAAGCCTTACAAAAAACACCCGTAGAAGATGTTTGGGGAGTAGGTGCGGCAGGATCAAAAAAACTAAGATTATTCAACATCAATACGGCCTGGGAACTCCGCAATATGAGCGAAGAGTGGGCAAGAAAAAACCTGGGGGGCGTAGTTGGCGTAAGACTTATAAAAGAACTGCGGGGAGAGCCCTGCATAGAAATGAAAGATCCGCTGGAAACAAAAAAAATGATCGCCACTACCCGTATGTTTGGCAAACCCGTTTATGAAGTTCAGGAATTACGGGAGGCTGTAGCAACTTACATCAGCAGAGCGGCAGAAAAATTACGCCGGCAGAGCAGTGCGGCAAAGATCATCAGCATATTTGTAGTAACCAACAATTACAGCAGCATGTATGAATACAAGCCGGCCAGCAGTTCACTATACACCATACTGCCTTATGCTACATCCCTTACCAATCTGCTTATTGAGCATGCCATGCCTCTGGTTGAAAACCTCTACAGTAAAGGAAGTAAATATTTAAAAGCGGGTGTAATACTCAGTGGTATTGTGCCCGACAATGCGGTACAATTCAATTTATTTGAACAACCGGCTCATCAAAATGAAAAAATACTGATGACCATGATGGATAATATAAACTTCAGTATGCGAAATGATGTTTTGAAATTTGCCAGTTCGGGTACAAAACGCGACTGGAAAATGCGCCAGGAACTGAGGAGTAAGCGCTTTACCACAAGATGGGAGGAATTATTTGAAGTAAAATAAAGCAAGCTGAAACAAACGAACCCGGGTTATATTTTTTTGCACTTTTAAAGTATTTTGTAGTGACCTAACTATATACATATAGAAATAAATACAATAAAAACAGATATGATAATAATATGCCAAATTCATCGTTTTAGAAAAAACAGCGCTGCAATACGGCACAGTTTTAGCACCGTAATTACAAAATAAATAAGATGAAAAAGCAATTAACTAACAACTTTACTAAAACCCAAACAAATAAATTCAATACTAACAGCAAATTTCTATCTGTTGCAAAAAAACCAACCTATATCTATACAGAAGAAGATTTGGGTGAAGGCATCCTGGATGTAGGTGTAACATATAAGTAACAATTAAACTATACCATCGCTTTCTTGTAAAATCCCCTGTTCTTACTGCTAATCTTATTTACATTTTCCAATTCAGCATTTATAAAATTGAATACCTGAAATCAACTAATTTTGTACCCAGAAAAAAATTATGATTACAGAAAACAATAAAACCTGTGCCATTATTGGTGCCGGTGTATCGGGGCTTAGTGCTGCCATACGGATGCGTAACAAGGGTTATCGGGTAACTGTATTTGAAGCCAATTCATTTCCGGGCGGTAAATTGTCAACCGAAACCAAAGATGGCTATCGCTTTGACATGGGGCCTTCTGTTTTTACCATGCCGGAATATGTTGATGAGCTGTTTACGCTTTCGGGTAAAAATCCGCGTGAACATTTTAAGTACACACAACTCGACCCTGTTTACAAATATTTTTTTGACGATGGCAGCATTTTGGATTCCTATCATGGTAAAGAAAAATTTGCTGAACAACTGGCTGCCAAAACAAATGATAAAAAAGAAGATATCATCAAATATCTTGATAAAACAGAACTGATCTACAACCTCACGGATGAGGTTTTTTTAAAAAATTCGTTACACAGACTTAAGAATTTTTTTACCTGGCCCGTAGCTAAAGGCATCTTAAATTTTGGTAAGATTGGCGCTTTTGATACCATGGCGGGTGCTAATCAAAAAGCATTTAAAGATTCCAGGCTCGTAAAAATATTTAACCGTTATTCCACCTATAACGGCTCCAGTCCTTATTTATCGCCTGCAACATTAACTGTAATTGCACATGTTGAAATTGTTAAAGGTGCTTTTTATCCAGAAGGAGGCATGTTCGGTATTACCGCCGCACTATTAAAACTGGCTAAAGATATTGGTGTGCAGTTTAATTTCTCAACACCCGTAAGCGAGATACTGATTAAAAATAACAGGGTAACCGGTATCAGAACCGATCAGGGAACCGAATCATTTGATACGGTTATCAGCAATATGGATGTATACAACAGTTATAAAAAGTTAATGCCTCAGGTAAAAAGGCCAGCAAAGACCCTGGATCAGCCAAAATCAAGTTCAGGGATCATTTTTTACTGGGGAATTAAAAAAGAATTTAAGGAGCTGGAGTTGCACAATATTCTCTTCAGCGAAAATTATGAAGAAGAGTTTGATACCATCTTCTCAAAAAAGTCTATGTATCCAGACCCTACCATATACATCAATATTACCAGTAAGCATACCCCATCAGATGCGCCTCCGGGATGCGAAAACTGGTTTGCCTTTATCAATGTGCCCAACAACTCAGGACAAGATTGGGATCTGTTTATTACAGAGGCCCGTGAAAATATGATTCAGAAAATAAACAAGGTATTAAAAACGGATATCAGACCACTGATAGAGAGTGAAATGGTTTTTGATCCACGGGTCATTGAAAATCGTACCTCCAGTGCTTTTGGTGCTATTTACGGTAACAGCTCCAATAATAAATTTGCAGCTTTCTTACGCCATGCCAACTTTTCGAAAGATATTAAAAATTTATATTTCTGTGGTGGCAGTGTTCATCCGGGACCAAGTATCCCCTTATGTTTGTTATCGGCAAAAATTACAACCGATTTAATTAAATAAAATAAAAACAGGAGCCCTTATTTAGGTTAAATTTGCACGGGGAAATTTTTTAACCAAAATATAGGCTGTTATATCTTCATATACATACCACCATTGAATATGAGTTAGCTTTTCAGTTTTAAAAAAATGAGTAATCCGGCAATTATAGAAATACAAAATTTAACCAAAACATTTAAACATGCTACTGAGCCAGCAGTGGATGGTATTTCATTTTCGATATACAGAAATGAAATTTTTGGATTACTTGGTCCCAATGGGGCCGGAAAAACAACGACCATTTCCATACTTTGCGGCCTTTTTCCACCGAGCAGCGGAAAAGTTTTGATTGACGGAAAGAATTTACATTCAGAATTACCTTCCATCAAAAATATCATTGGTATTGTACCACAGGATATTGCACTTTATCCAACATTAACTGCCCGCGAAAACCTGGAATTTTATGGAAGCATGTATGGCTTGTTTGGGAAAGACCTAAAAGATAAAATTGACATCTGGTTAGAAAAATTAGGTCTCACCGATGCTGCAAAAAGGCAGGTATCAACCTATTCGGGTGGTATGAAAAGAAGAGTAAACTTAATTGCAGGCGTTTTGCACAATCCTAAAATTTTATTTTTGGATGAGCCAACAGTTGGTGTAGATGTACAAAGCCGGAATGTAATCCTTGAACATTTAAAAGCCATTAATCTGACAGGTACAACCATCATATATACGTCGCACCATATGGAAGAAGCAGAACATTTTTGTACCCGTGTTTCCATCATTGATAACGGCCAGATTTTAACACAGGGCACACCGGGGGAATTGATCAGCAATAATGCCGGATCAACGAATCTGGAAAATGTATTTTTAAATTTAACCTGCCGAAAATTAAGAGACTGATGATGAGTAAATTATTGGCTACGGTTAAAAAAGAAATCTTACTGCTCATCCGAGATATGGTAGGATTATCTATTTTATTTCTGATGCCCATGGCATTAATTTTTGTGATGACGCTTATTCAGGATTCGGCTTTTAAAACAATGAATGAAAAAGGCATCCCCATTGTTTTTGTAAATAGTGATAAGGACTCCTTGGGCATACTGATTGAACAGGGCTTGCGCAATAATGCCCTTTGCAGTTTCCACGACAGTATCGATGGTCAGCCGGCCACCGCTGAACTGGCATTAAAAGCTGTTGGTGAAGGTAAATTTTTAGTAGGCATCATCATACCTAAAGGCGCCACAGAGGCGATAAGAAAAAATGTAACTGAGCTGGTCAGTGAAACGCTGAATACAGAAGAACCAACAGTAGAAAAAACAGCCCCATTAAAAGATTCGGTAGAGATCAGCATCCTGATTGATCCCGTTGCCAAAAAATCTTTTCTCCTATCTGTTACCAGTAATCTGCGTGAATTTATTTCGGAAATAAAAACAAAGATCATGTTCCAAACATTTTCCGATCAAATTGAAGAAGTGATACCCGGCAAATCATCCACCCCGAAAAATGCTTACAATAAATCGCAAATCATAACCTACAAAGAAATCTATGCTTCAAAGTCTGAAGATAAGATTGTGCCAAATGCTGTACAGCATAACGTACCAGCATGGACGATATTTGCTATGTTTTTTATTGCCATTCCGCTTTCGGGCAGTATTTTAAAAGAAAAAAATGAAGGCAGTGCATTTCGGCTGCATACCATGCCAACCCCTTTCCTGCTTTTGGTAAATGGAAAAATAATTGTGTATGTCATGGTTTGCTTAATTCAGTTTACACTAATGCTTTCTGTTGGGCAACTATTTTTACCAATGCTTGGTTTGCCGGCATTGGTTTTGGGCAACAGCCTGATGGGTATATTTATTTTAACTTTGGCAACAGCCTTTGCAGCTACGGGCTATGGTGTACTGGTAGGCACTTTAGCTGCTACAGAGCATCAGGCAGCCATTATGGGCTCACTCTCAATCCTTTTATTATCTGCGCTCGGCGGCATTTGGGTACCCAGTTATGTGATGCCCGAAATGATGCGTAACATCAGTACCTGGTCGCCATTGAACTGGTCGCTTGAAGGCTTTTATAAACTCTTTTTAAGAGGGGGGCATATTACCGATATTTTATTGGATGCCTTTAAATTAATGGTTTTCTTTTTTGCAACCATGGCCATCTCTTACTTATATAATCGAAAAAAAAGAACGGTGTAAAACATGGACATACACATCATTATTGAAGAAATAAAAAAGTATATCAAAAACAATATACTGGCCGAAGCGGTTCATATTGATGCCTCCACAGATTTAAAACAGGTGGGTATTGATTCATTTTCTACTATTGAAATTATCCTCTTTATTGAACGCCGCTTTGGTGTTTCTATTCCGGATGAAAAATTAATTCCCGATAATTTTAAAACCTTAGAGGCCCTTGCTGCAACGGTTATGGAACTGATGCCCAAAGCCTCTTAAAGATAACTTAAGCATGACCCCTTTTAATAAAGCCGAACTTCCCGAAAAAGTCATCTTAAGCGGAGCTGATTGTTTTCACCTGGTTTTAGATAAACATGCCAGAAAACATAATACCGGCGGTAATGTGATGCGGAAGATCTTTTATTTTAATACCCCGTTATCGTTTGAAAAGATCAACAGCATACTGACAAGCTCTCCGGTTATCTATTGGCTCTGCAATATTAAACTGGTACAAGCCTCTTTTTTAAAACGACCTTATTGGAAATACGGTGACAAGGGCCGCGAGATTATCTTACTGCAACACCATGCAGAAAATGAAAATCTAATTCCTGAAATAATTTTAAACAGGGATATCACTATTAAATCAGACAGATATATTGAAGCCGACCTTGTTCATTATCCTTCAGGCAGCTGTGCATTTATTTTATCCTGGAATCATATTCTGCTGGATGCAAAAGGAACAACACTTTTGTTTGAACATTTAAATCAGCTGTCGGAAAATAAAATACCGGACTTTAAAGTTTTTTTCCCTGACACAGAAAAGAAAACAAATGTATTGGCCTATATCCGTAACATGTACAAAGTTAAAAGCTTTATACAAACATCATCAAAAGCACCGGTAAGTTCTGTTGCCAGCTCTCCAATAAAAACGTCGGATGGCAGAACACTTACAACCATTATTTCATTTTCCGAGACTGAAACAAAGCAGATCAATGACAATGCATTTAACACCGGTTCGCGTTTTGGTCCTACCTTATTCCTGCTGGCCTGTTGTTCGCATGTTATCCATTTTATTAACCGGCAAAAAAATAAAGCTGGTACCATCTGGCTGCCCGTTCCCTACGACGGCAGATTAAGGGGTGCTGCAGGGCCGCTGATTTCGAATTGTGTATCTTTTCTATTTTACCGCATTCCGCAAAACGAATTATCAAATGTACATCAAACAGTAAGATGCCTGAATACGCAAATGATGGCACAGATTAAAGATGGTATACCCCGAAAATATACCATGTTCTTAAACATGATGCGCCATATGCCACTCTGGCTGTATTATTTTTTAATTAGCCGCACAGGCAAAGGCGTATTTGCAAGTTTTTTATACACGTCAACAGGCGATAATTTTAATTTGCTCAAATCCTTATTTGGCGTACCAATAAAAAACATCAACATGATACCCGCGCTAACCTATCCGCCGGGTTTAACCTTTGTTTTTTTAAAACATGCTGATACGTTACATATAAATATTGCGTATTCTCCTCAAATTATCAGTACTAATGACTTAGTTTTAATTGAAAATAAGTTGAAAGAATTTTTATTACATAACTACTGATGGTTACCATTAAAAATACAGACGTTGTTGTTTTAGGCGGAGGTTCGGCCGGCGTTGCAGCCGCTATTGCAGCTGCCCGTAAGGGATTGCAGGTTACTTTAATTGAACGTAATGCCTATTTGGGAGGGAAAGCAACCGCTTCTGAAGTAGGTACGGTTTGCGGCTTATACCAATTTAGCAAGAAAGAAAAATCGGCCTATATTGTTAATGGATTTGCAAAAGAGTTTGCCGAAAAGTTACAGTACAAATCCAATAGTTCGCCCTTACATGGCCCCGAGGGTGTTCATTATTTACCCTATCAGGTTGATGCTTTTAAAACGATTTGCCTGGATTGGATAACTGAAAATAAAATCTCCATTTACTTTAATGCGGTTATGGAACATGTTAGCATTGACCAGCAAAAGATCATATCCATTTCCATTATTGCCAACGGCAACCCTATAACTTTTATGGTGCAAGCGCTGATAGATTGTTCGGGCGACAGTATTATTAGTCAGGAAGCCCGTTTACCCTTAATTAAAAGTGCAGATTACCAGGCTGCAGCACAGGTTTTTACCATGCAGGGCGTTACTGAAAACGATGAATTTAAACTGGGTATGATCGTGATGAAAGCCTTAAGATCGGCCATTGACAATAATTTGTTGGGCGATTTTTATGATCGTGTTTACATTGTTCAGGGCTCATTAAAAAACAATTGTGTAGCCATTAAAATTGGCATCCCAATACCCGTTACCTATGCCCCCGGAAATTTACAGGAACTGAGAACCGTTGCCCAGAGCTTTGTTGAAAACCTGTCTAAATTTCTTATTAGTCATGTAGAATCTTTTAAACATGCCCATTTACAACATCTGGCTCCCGAAGTAGGTATTAGAGTTGGGCAACGCAGTACAGGTAAATATATACTTACGGAAGAAGATGTGTTAAGTTGCAGGAAATTTGATACGGCGATTGCCAACGGCTCCTGGCCGATTGAAATATGGGAACAAAACAGGCGTGTAAGAATGCGGTATTTTAATATCGATGATTATTACCAGATACCCGCAGACTGTTTACAATCAAACAGTATAGATAATTTATTTTTTGCCGGTCGTAATATTTCTGCAACTGATGGCGCCATTGCCAGTGCCCGGGTTATGGGCATTTGCTTACAAACCGGTTATGCTGCAGGATGTATGGCCGCTGCCGGGGCATTAAATTTACCGATAAAGGACGCTGTTAAACAGATACAAAACGAACAATTGTAAGTATTTTTGCCGGATGAATGAGTTGCCTGTATATAACCTGCTGAGGCAAGCTGCACAGCAATGGCCCAATAATCCTGCTATTTATGATGATCATGGCATGATCAGTTTTCAACAACTTTTTACTGAAACTGAAATATTGCGTTTACAATTAAAAGGTTTGGGGATAAAAGAAGGGATGGGGATTGGTGTGATGGCGGGCAATGGCAGACAGTTCATTATTGGCATTTTTGCAGCAGTTGGCTGCGGTGCGGCAGTAATGCCCATGTCGCCCCAGTTAAAACGAGCAGAGATTGATACTATTTTAGAGGATACAAAACTACACGCCATCATTGATGACCGATCTTCTATTCAGCCCCTGGATGCTGCTGAAACGGCGATCCAGGTAGAACTGGGCTCTTTTCGTTTTGCCTATACAGCAATACCCGAATCCGTTATTTTTGCGCCCTTTGTACATCAGCCTGCATTTATTAGATTTACGTCGGGTACCACAGGAAAATCAAAAGGTGTTATTGTATCTCATCAGGCGGTAATAGAAAGGATAAACGGTGCAAACCTGGGCTTAAATCTGGGGCCAACAGATACTGTTATTTGGGTATTGCCGATGGCTTATCATTTTATTGTTTCTATCATTTTATATGTAAAATTTGGAGCTGCCATTGCTGTAGCAAAAGATTTTTTAGCGAAAAACATTATTGACATAACCAATAAGCTCAAGGGCACCATGCTGTATGCATCGCCTGTTCAGATCAGGCTACTGGCAAACGATAACGGCCATGAACAATTGCCCACATTAAAAAAAGTCATCTCTACATCAGCAGCTATATCAGTGGATGTATGTAAAACATTTAAAGACAGATTTAAAATTGACGTGAGTCAGGCATATGGTATAATAGAAATTGGATTACCCATACTCAATTTTATAAAATCTGCCGAACATCCAGAAGCGGTTGGTTATGCACTTCCGGGTTACACCGTTGATATCTTGGATGAAAACAATAATCCCTTACCTAACGGGCATACAGGCCATCTTGGAATTAAAGGGCCGGGCATGTTTGATGCTTATCTTTTTCCTCCCGCATTAAGAGAAACCATTTTGCAAAATGGCTACTTTTTAACAGCAGACCATGCATCCAAAACAGCTGATGGGTTAATTAAAATTGAAGGCCGTTCAAAATCGGTGATCAATGTATCGGGACTAAAAGTTTTTCCGGAAGAAGTTGAAGCGGTACTTGAATTGATCCCGGAAGTTAAACTGGCCCGCATCAGCAGCAGTCCGCATCAGTTACTGGGTCAAATTATAGAAGCTGAAGTTGTTTTACAAGCAGGTGCGAGCATTGATGCAGAAGAGGTATTAGCTTTTTGTAAAAAAAGATTGTCGGCCTTTAAAGCGCCACAGCGATTAACAATAGTAGATGCGCTGCCCATGACAAAAACGGGTAAACTGCTACGGCATTAGCTTTTTTATTATGCGGTAACACGACTTTTCAATTTTTCATACAACACAATATTCATCAGTGTTAACAACAGGCCATAAAACATATCTTCAAATGGAATGGTATAAATTCTGATGCCCAGATTTTCTGAATCCTTATAAAGCACCACGGGCAAAGCTGTTAAAAATCCATTTACAATTAAAAAAGGAATCAAGCAGATCAGAAATGAGACCAGAAATGAAACGGCATCAAAACTTTTGAAATAGTCTCTCAAAAAATACAGCATCAGAATAAAACTGCCGGTAAAAATAAATGTCCAGCTTGTATAATATTTATCAACATAAATGATACCGGCGATTAACAGGATAATGGCCAGGATTTTAAGGAACAGATCGGCCATTCTCTTATTCACCAGGCCCGGAAAATAACTTCTGATACAGGCATAAATAAAAACGCAGCAATAGGGAACAATAAAAAAGAAAAGGACTTCTTCAAGCGGCAGGTTGATCAATTTAATGCCGGTAATGTAGGCTTCATTAAAATACCATACGCCTTTTGAAGTAAAATAAATATCCCAGCCAATATAAAGACATGCCGGAATGAACATGGCCGGAAAAAGATATTTCCAATTTTTATAAAAGGCTACTTTTTTATCAAAGCTTAATACCAGTGGCCCTGCTAAGGATGCCGCAAGAATAATAAAATATGTATAGTGCAGATTCAAATCAGTAAAGCCCAAGAAGGCCGATGCATAAATTTATCAGTAAAAAATTAAGCCGAGATGGGGTCAGCCGATTCAGCCTGTTTGGCATTTCTTTTTTTGTCGTTTCTTACTTTATCCCAGTATTTTTTATGAACCCAAAGCATGCCAAAACTTTCTCCATCTTCTTTATTGGCATGCTTATGATGCATCTTATGTGCCCAACGCAAAGTTCTTACATAAGTGTTATCACTTCTGGAAAACCATTTAAAACGCTGGTGAATAATGACCTCATGAACAATAAAATAAGCGAGTCCATATAAGGTAAACCCTGCGCCAATAGAAATCATCCAGTACTGCTTGTACATGACGCCAAACATGATTAACAGCCAGCTGGGAATGGCAAATATGAGAAAATAAGCATCGTTTTTTTCGAAAAATCCAGGTTCTTTTTGATGATGATCTTTATGCAGGTACCAACCAACCCCATGCATGATATAGCAGTGAAGCCACCAGGTAAAGCCTTCCATTAATATGAAAGTGGTTAATGTTATTGCTATGTAAAAAATCCAGGCCATCACTTATTTAATTCAAAAATGTACGTAAAAGTAAAAAAAACATCAACTGAATAAGTAACAAATTTACAGCGAATTTATTTTGTTTATTGAATTTTGTAAAATGAAATACCATTAATAACAATAAACTTATCCCAAACCAGCATATATAATTGAACAGGGGTATTGAACCATCGCCTTTCCAGGTCCAAAAACCCAATTTTACAGCAACAGGTTCCATCAACCAGTCGAAAAGCACAGCCAGGATGGCTCCATCTGCAATGACAGACAGCGCTTTAAGGATTACCGGATTTTTGCCTGTTTCTGCCGCTATTTTGTTAATGGCATGCATTAAAAAAGTATGTATACTGATGCCGCAGCAGTAAATGATGATAAACCAATTAATGCCGATCAATACCGGCACCTGAAGCACTTTAAAGCCGAGCACCCGGCCGTAAGCATACTCACCAAATAACAGTCCGGTATTAATGCCAATCATTTCAACAGCAATGCCTGTAAATACACAGCACAATAAAAAAAGGAAAAAAGACTTGTTTTTATCTGCCTGAGTCCAGATTAATAAAACAAAAGACAGTAATAAATTAATGGGTGTAGCGGCAAGAAAAAATGTTTTATCAAAAAATAATAATCCAACCAATCCAATGGTATGAAATAAAACAGCGATGGCTGTAGCCAAATCAAATTTTGTAACCCTGTTTAACACATAACGGTTTTTTAGATGAGCAGATCAATTGGCCACGCCTTCAAGATACAGTTCCATTTTTGTAAAAGCAATTTTAAACCACGCGGTATATTTTTGAGGATGAGATCGTATGGATTGTTTAATTTCTTCAACCCCCATATAACAGTAATCACTTACTTCATCGGCATTGGGTACAATGTCACCATCGTATTTGCCTATAAAAACATGGTCAAATTCATGTTCGGTGAGACCATTATCAAATGGTACCCGGTAAATAAAATTAAATACTTTTTTAAGTTCGGTGCTAAATCCCATTTCTTCCTGTAAGCGAATTTTTGCAGCGGTTAAAGTTTCCTGACCAGGCTGGGGATGGCTACAGCAGGTGTTGGTCCATAAACCCCCACTGTGGTATTTTTTTTCTGCTCTTTTATGCAGCAGCATTTCTCCTTTTGCATTAAAAACAAAAATGCTGAAAGCCCTGTGCAACAGGGCTTTTTCGTGAGCTTCCATTTTTTTCATGGTGCCGGTTTGCACATCATGTTCATCAACCAGAATAACATCCATAAATACTAATTCATTAATATAAATTAAATTGATTTCTCAATCCGGCCTTGGCAACAATATAAGCTTTGCCATAATTGGGAATACGAATACGCTGTACCATAATATTGGCAGGGGCTGTACGTTTTATTTTTTTAAAGAGCGATAAATAATACTTGTAGGCCACATATACCCCAAACCTGGCTTTGCCCGGTAAATTTAATATGCCTTCGTAAGCATCTTCAAAGTCAGCAGCAATATCATCCTCTATCTGTTTTTTCATGTAGGGTGTAAAATTGGTGAAATCTACTTCCGGAAAATAAGACCTGTTCAATTCTTCATAATCGGCTTTTACATCACGTAAAAAATTGACTTTTTGAAAAGCGGCACCCAACGCCTGCGCTGATGGTTTTAAATCGTTGTACAAATTTTTATCCCCCTCACAAAAAACATATAAACACATCAGGCCCACTACTTCGGCACTGCCATATATATAATCTTTATAGCCATTGCTGTTATATTCTGTTTTACTCAGATCCATTTCCATACTGCTGAAAAAGGCTTCAATTAAATCGTGCGAAATATTATAATCCCTTACGGTAATCTGAAAACTGTGTAAAATAGGATTTAAACTGATGCCCCGTTCAATAGACGCATAGGTATCCTTTTTAAATTCAGTAAGAAGTTCAGCCTTTTTGTATTGATGAAATGTATCCACAATTTCATCAGCAAAACGAACAAATCCATAAATATTATAGATTGGTGTACGCAGTTCGGGATGCAGTAATTTAATGGCGCTACTGAAAGAGGTGCTGTATTTTTCAGTTACGGCCCTACTACAATGTTGACTCACATCATGGAAAAGCTTAATCATTCCCTTTTATAATTTGATTTTTACTGTTATCATTCGGTTTTTAAGCCTGATACTTATACTAAAGTACAGATTTTAATTCTATTGGTATTCTTTTTCATCCTGTTGCAAACCCGATTTTTTATTTTTTTTATCCAAAGTGTTTTGTGGCTTCTTTAGCAACAACCTCTCCACTTATTAAACAGGGTGGTACACCCGGCCCGGGAACAGTTAGCTGCCCGGTATAAAATAAATTTTTAATTTTATGGCTTCTGCAACTTGGTTTTAAATTAGCCGTTTGCATTAACGTATTTGCCAATCCATAAGCATTGCCCTTAAAAGAATTATAGTCATTTACAAAATCACTCACCGAATAGGTTTTTTTATAAATAATGGCCTGTTTTATTTTTTGCCCTGTTTTATTTTCAAAACGGTCCAGTATTTTCTCAAAATAGGCGTCGCGGAGTTCTTCGGTATCCCCTTGTAATCCGGCAGCAACGGGTATTAAAAAAAACATGTTTTCATGACCGGCTGGCGCTGCTGTTTCATCTGTAACCGAAGGAATAGACACATAGAACAGTGGATCTACCGGCCATTTTTTGGTTGTATAGATCTCTTTACCATGTATTTCAAAGTCAGTGTCGAAAAAAAGACAATGATGTAAAAGACCATCCAGTTTTTTATTTAGGCCAACATAATATATTAAACAACTGGGGGCCATTACCCTTTTGCTCCAATAGGCATCACTATAACTTCTGTATTTTTGGGGCAGCAGTTTTGTTTCTATGAAATGATAATCAGCTGCTCCAATCACAACATCTGCATCGTAAGCTGTTACTGTGTTGGCAATAACCTGTTTGGCTTTACCGTGCTCCACTTTAATTTCATCAACCTGGCTATTGAAAATGAATTTAACACCAAGTTCTTCTGCAACACTACACATCGCTTCCACTATTTTATACATACCCTTATGCGGATACCAGGTGCCCAGTTTTATATCTGCATAATTCATCAGGCTATATAAAGCAGGTGTATTTTCAGGCAATGCCCCAAGAAATAAAACAGGAAACTCTAGTAATTGTTGGAGTTTGGGGTGCTTAAAATGTTTGCTGATGTGCTTTCTCATTGAGGTAAAAACATCCAATTTAAAAACACCTTTTACAAGGTCCCAGTCTAAAAATTCGGCGTAAGACTGGCCAGGCTTATGTACCAGTTTATTAATACCCACTTCATATTTGTACACTGCTTCCTGCATAAAGCTGTCGAGTTTAGCAGCACTTCCTTTTTCAATACTTTCAAATAACTTTTTCAATTCATCATAATCGGCAGGAATATCCATGGGTTCATCATTCCAGTAAACCCGGTAGGATGGATCTAATCGATCCAGGCGGTAATAGTCAGAAACTTTTTTCCCAAAACAATTAAAAAACCGCTCAAATACATCAGGCATCCAATACCAGCTTGGCCCTAAATCAAAAGTAAATCCTGCTTCTTTTACTTGTCTTGCCCGCCCGCCAGGTGTAGCCTGTTTTTCAAGCACAGTTACATCCCATCCGGCTTTGGCCATATAGCATGCCGCCGACAATCCTGCAAACCCGCTTCCTATGATTACTGCTTTTTTCAAGCTGCTAAATTACGCTTTAGAATTTAATGAAAATCAGTATCAGTGGGTATTATTTTAAAAAATTAACATCTGGCCACCTGCAGTTTTAATAATTTTCGGGCAAAGTGTATTCGGCTTTTAATTGTACCTAATGGTTCAGTTAGCATGTCGGCAATTTCGTGGTACTTATATCCTTCAAAATATAATTCAAAAGGGATTTTAAATATGTCGGGTAATTGATGAATGGCTGCACGTATATTTTTTAATGCCAAATTTGTCTCTGCCTCATTTGTAGTGGTAAACTGGTTATAGTCTAATAGAAAATCGTTGGGCGTATTATCAAAAATGGTGTTTTCTTTTGCGTGACGCCTGTAATTATTGATAAATATATTTCGCATGATGGTATATAACCAGGCTTTAATATTAGTACCGGCATTATACTTTTCCCTGTTGGTTAAGGCTCTGTATAATGTTTCTTGTATTAGATCCTTTGCCGATTCCATATCTCTGGTTAACGTCATGGCAAATGGCTTTAAATAGTCTGTGTTACTTATAAGCGATTGATTGAATTCGAGTGTTGACATAAATTATGTTTAACTAATTTATTATAAAATTAAACAATTGTTTTTTGTAAACTGTTCAATTTGTTTAATTTTTTTGTTAAAAAATTAAACAAATTGAACAGCAATAGCTTTATATAATATGATTAATAATACTATATACCATTACAAATCAGACAAAAATGCCATAACCTCAGCGTATGATTTTTTGAAGTTAATTGGGGGAAGTATCTTTTTTTCGTAGGTATTTGTCAACTGTCCTGAAATAATTACAGGCGTTTTGGGGAAATATTTACTGAGTCCGGTAATAAATTTATCAAAATTAAACCTGGCCCCAACTGTAGTTAAATGGGTATAGATGTAATCCGGTTGTTTTACACTTGCCAGATATGCCACATCTTTTAAAGGGATACTGCAACCCAGATAAATGGTGGTTACGCCCTTATTTTTCAACATATAATTCATAAAAAGCAGGCTTAGCTCATGATATTCATTTTCTGGAAGAAACAATAAGACCGATTTATCTATTTTAACAGTGTTGGTTACACGATCAATACCAACGATCAGTTTTTGGCGAATTATATTAGTAACAAAATGCTCCTGACCAGGATTAATATGACCGGTTAACCAGAGCATACCTATTTTTTCAAGAAATGGAAATATAATCTGAGTGATCGTTTTTTCTATACCTTTTGTTTCAATGCAGTCGTTTAATATAATCTCAAAATTTTCAATTTCGAGGTCTACCATATTTTTAATCAGTGCATTTATTAGTCTTTCATAAAGTGCATCCAGCTGATTTAAAGAAAGAATTTTTTCATTCATTTCGCTTTCTGTCATCTTATCAATATGCGAAATTTTAAAACCAAATTTATTGAGTATGGCAACATTAAGTAATGTCTTCAATTCCTCATTACTGTAATACCTGATATTTGTATCGGTACGATGTGGTTTTAAAAAGCTATACCGCTGTTCCCAAATACGAATGGTGTGAGCCTTTATGCCCGACAGATTTTCAAGATCCTTAATAGTAAAAGCATGCATAATTGTTGATTTATCTAAGCATATTACAACCAGGGGCTCTAATTGTTTAACAATACCTGAATAATTGTTTAACAAAGTTAATGTATTCGCTTAAAAAGGGCGCAGAGGCAGGTCTTTGTAGATTTTATGGGCCAATGTATTTTTGGGAACCACTATTGACCAGGCGGTAAGAAAAATGATCATAAAATCAGTATATAGCGATGCCTTCTTTTGATACCACAATTCCAAATCACCTTTATATGGATAAATGCGGGCATACATCGCTTTGGGATCTTCGGCATCGGAAATAAGCTTTTCTTCATCCCGAAAAATGAGTGACCCTATACCGGTAATACCCGGTTTACAATTATAAATTACCTGTTGAACACGGTTGGGGTAAACCTTAAAACTAACCTCCATTAATGGTCTGGGGCCTACAATGCTCATATCTCCTTTAAACACATTAATGATCTGTGGTAATTCATTGATTTTTGTGATCCGCAAAAGCTTTCCAAATTTTGTAACCCGGGGATCATGTCGTAAAGTAATTTCTCCGGTACCCATGTTAGGACTGTTTTTGATCATCGTTGCAAATTTCCAGATCTTGAAAAGACGATTCTTATATCCCATCCTATTTTGAAAATAAAAAACTTCATGTTCACCTGTGAGTAATAATACTAAGATGGCAAAAATAATTATGGGCGATAGCAGGATTAATGCCATGGATGCAATTATGATATCCGTGATTCTTTTTAAGAATTTGTACATATTTAACAGTTGGCAGTTAACAGTGGGCAGAAGACAGTAGGCAGAAGCTGCTTGCTTTTAAATTGCAAGCTGCCAACTGCGAATTGCAAACTGCTAAAAAACTTCTTTTATCTTTTCGCAAACAGCTTTCAGCTCTTCATTGGTAATATTTGTTGAGCAGGGAATACTCAAGCAGCGTTGATACACAAAATCAGAACGGTTATTTTTATTATAGAAAATATTGCCGGTAAACATACGCAGTTGATTCATGGGCACCCAAAATGGACGGCTCTGCATCTTGTTATCATTCAGTATGTTCAATACGGCTTTTTGTTTTTCTGTCATGATGGTAGGCAACCAGCAATTGGGATTTACATCATCAGCAACTTCCTGAAAATGGATATCGCCAACAGCCTGCAATTCTTTTTTATAAAAATCCATTACCTCCTGCTTCCGTTTAATAAATCCGGGCAGTTGTTCCATTTGCGCCACACCCATAGCGGCAGCCACATTTACCAGGCGGTAGTTGTACCCAATTTCATCATGCACATATTCAAACGGGTCGCTCTTGGCCTGGGTGGTTAAATGTTTGGCTTTTTTGGCCAATGCCTCATCATCGGTTACGATCATACCGCCGCCACCGGTTGTAATTATTTTATTGCCGTTATAACTGAAAGTGCCCATCAAACCAAAGCTGCCCGCATGTTTTCCTTTATAATAAGAACCCAATGCTTCGGTACTGTCTTCTATAACTGTAACATTATTTTGCTTGGCCAAAGCAATCAGCCGGTCCATATCGCACATATTACCCAATACGTGAACAGGCATTAACACAGGAATTCTTCTGCCGTCTTTTTTATAATAACAAACGCCGTTTCGCTGTTCCGTTTCTTCTTCAAAAAACTGTTGCAAAAGATCCAGGTCCATTTGCCATGATCCGGGATCTGTATCAATAAGTATCGGATCGGCACCGGTATATTTAATGGAATTGCAGGTGGCAATAAAAGTGATGTTTGGGGTAATCACATAATCATCAGCATTAACGCCCATCATCACCAAACAGATATGCAGAGCGGTTGTACCACTGCTGGTGGCTACGGCGTATTTGGTGCCTGCAAATTCGGCACTCATTTTTTCAAACTGATCAACATAGGCACCCACACTGCTAACCCAACCTGTGTCCAGGCAGTCCTTAACATATTTCCATTCATTGCCGGCTATGTTTGGTCCACTGAGTAAAAGCATAATTGAATTTATTTTGCATTGCAAACCTAAATAAAAAAATTGCTCCAGCCTACAGGAAGGAGCAATTCATCAACTCTTTTATTTTATTTAATTCATTAGATATTTCTGAATTTTTCTATAAACGAATCGGTAACAATACCTGTTTTCAACAACGTATAAATTTCTTTAACACCATCCGGCACTGTTTTGGTGATGGTAAAACCCAGTTCATTTTTTATTTTATCAAAATTAACCCGGTAATCCCTAGGATCTTCGCTGCTGTCAACATAAATCACATTTACATTGGGTACTACTTTACAAACTTCTTTAATGATCATGCCCTTGGTATAATTCTCTTCGGTGCTGCCGACATTAAAAACATTTGCTTTTACTTTTTCAACCGGGCTTTCCAGTACCAACACAACCGATCTTGCCAGGTCTTCCACATGGCAATAAGGCCTCCAGAACTGTTGCCCCCAAATTTCCTGCTCACCATGTACAGCAGCATTGCGGGTAAATTCATTTACGGTTAAATCAAATCGTATCCTGGGAGAAAACCCATAAACAGTACTGAACCGTAAAGCGGTACTGCACATGTTACTTTCTTTTTTTTCTTCCAGTAAATATTTTTCAAACTTTACCTTTAACTCAGCATATAAAGAAACCGGGTTCAGTTCAGAAGTTTCCACCACAAAAGAATCGGGATCAGACATTTTACCATAATTACTGCAGGTACTTGAAAACACAAAACGTTTTACGCCGGCAGCTTCTGCTTTATTAAATAACAGAACGGCCCCATCCCAATTGGTTTCATTGGCTTCGAAGCTGAATTTTTTACAGGCCGGGTCGCCTACAATAGCAGCCAAATGCGCAATGGCATCAATACCCTTTAACGCCTTATCCACATCATCAGCGTTACGTACATCGCCTTTCATGAATTCAAAATTCGGATTCAGCATCACATCGTACAATGCATCACCGCCAAATTTTAAAGAGTCGAATGCTCTTACCTGGTAACCTTTACTTAATAACTGCCTCACTAAAACGGAGCCAATATAACCGGCGCCACCTGTAACTAATACCTTCATCATGTATGATTATTTTGCGTTGTAAAGATAAGGGTTTAGGATTAGGGGTTTAATGCCCTTAATCTTTTAATGACTCTATTTTGCTGGTACCCCAACAACAGTAACATTATCCGGCACATTCTTAACCACTACAGCGCCCGCACCTATTATTGCATTGATACCAACTGTTATTCCCTGCTTAATCACTGCATTGGCGCCTACAAAACTGCCTTTACCAATTTTTACGTTGCCACATAACACAGCACCGGGCCCTATGTGGGCAAAGGCACCAACATCACATTCATGTTCTATTATACAACCCGTATTACATATTGCGCCTGTTGCTATTAATGCCAGCGGATTAATGGTAACGTTTGCTGCAATCATTACACCATTAGGAGCAATGACTGCGGTTGCATCTATTACTGCAGAAGGATGTATGGCATTTTGTGGAGCCAAATTGTTTTTTTGTAATGCCTCATAAATATTCTCCCGGATTATATTATCGCCAATGGCAATAAAAAAGCCATGTTCTTTAATGGCATTTAAACCGGTGGCAGAAATTTCAGTTCCAACATATTGCAGGTTGAAAGGATTGTATTCTTTTTCAGCCACATCGCAATAACCTGTAATTGGTAAACCAGAGGCATGAAAAATACCATAAGCCACAAATGCATGTCCGCTGTATCCTATTAATATCATGGTTGTTTTATTATCTGTCTAATTTACCAAGGTTTTGTATGCCTCCAGCATATTTTGCCATATATTTTCCTGCCGGTAATTTTCCTGAATTTCCTGTTGCAGTTTTTTTGCCATGGTTTGCATGTGCTGTGGATGTAACAGGGCATACGTTATCAGCTTATTCATTTGTTCTTCATGGCCGCTTTCAAAAATTAAACCGGTTTCATTATTGGTTACAATATCAATATTACCGGTGATATCGCTGCAGATTATTGGTAATCCCATGGCACCTGCCTGTAATAATACATTTGGAAAACCTTCGCGGTGAGAAGGGAAAACCAAAAAAGTAGCCATCTGCATAAAATATTCCACCTGGTCAGACCAATTGACATGAATAATAGCCGAATTGGTTTCAATCTCTTGTAAAATAGCTGCCGGCAGCGGATCTAATGTAGCTTCATATGTTCCAACAAGTATCAGTTTAAGCCTGGTATTATCTTTATGAAGCTGTGCAAATACACGAACCAGTTCAACTATGCCTTTATCTTTTACCAGTCTGCCAACACAAAGCAGATAGCGATCATCCTTGGAATAATGAATTTGCTCTTTTATGGCAGCTATACCTATTTGAGTTAATGCGCCAGGGTTAAAACGGTTGATATTTATTCCGTTTGTTGAACCCTTTGCTATGATTTTAAGTTTTTCAGGCTTACAGAGTTTTTTTTCGGTAATGACATGCATGAGTGACTGGCTGTTTGGCCAAACCTCGCTGGCCGACGCATAAGTTAGCTTTTCAACAAGTTTTAAAACTTGGTATTTAAAGCCGCTTTCAACCATTAATGGCAACCCGGCAACGGTATGTATTCTAATATTTACAGCACAATATTTTGCAGCCAACATACCCAATAACCCTGCTTTTGGGGTATGCGTATGTACGATATCCGGCTTTTCTTTTTTAAAGATTTTTATTAACTGCCATAAACATTTTAAATCCCGAAA
>CANKNL010000017.1 GCA_947483345.1 Chitinophagaceae bacterium
TGTCAATGACGACACTATCGGTTTGCATGCCAAAATTATGCAATGCTTTTTTAGCGGTAAGATTGGCTTTCTGTTTTATTTTTTGTGTAAAGTCTGCCGGTATAATGATAGCAATAACGGCATCTTTTGCATGCATTCTGTCAGAAATTTCTTTTTCGGTTACATCAGGGGTAACCTGTTTCAGATTAAACATGCCCACTTTTATAATAGCTGTTTCCAGTTGTTTGCCTGCCTCTCCTGTATCCCGGTTACACAACATCATGGGAACTGTATTGGTGTTCAGCATTTCGAATGTGCTGTTTTGTACCGCTGTAATTACAATGGCTAACACAATCGGCATCACAAACATAAAGACCAAACCCAGCCTGTCGCGGGTTAAAATGCGCATGTCTTTTAATATGGTACTCCAGAGTTTAAACATTATGAGTTTCTGTAGGATTTGCCGGTTAAATTAATAAACAAACCTTCCAGTCCGTCTTCTTTATGATCTATCATCAGCTGATTCAATGTGTCATGTGCAATTATTTTTCCATCATCTATCAAGGCCACCTTGTTACAGAGGTCTTCGGCTTCACTTAGTTGGTGTGAGGTATAAATAAGTGTGGTTCCGTCTTCATTTAATTTTTTCAGATAATTGATGATGGCATGGCGTGTGTGTACATCTACGCCAACAGTTGGTTCATCTAAAAATAAAATCTGTGGATTATGGATAACGCCGATAGCGAGGTTTACCCTTCGTTTCATACCGCCGGAAAATTCTTCTACTTTTTTATGACGCACGTCAACCAGTCCAAGTACCTCAAGCAGTTCGGCCGTTTTGTTTTTTATTTCGGATTTTTGTAAACCCGACCAGGCACCAAAAAAAGCCAGATTTTCTATTGGGCTTAGCTCCTGGTAAAAAGAAAAATCCTGTGGTACAAATCCAAAAAGCTTGTTGATCGATTTTTTATGATGTGCAATGTCATGTCCAAGTAATTGTATGCTGCCTTCCTGAAATTGCAGTAAGCCGGTCATACAATTCATGAGTGTGGTTTTGCCAGCGCCATTGGGTCCAAATAAACCAAAGCGCTCGCCTTCCAAAACCTCTAAACTTAATTTAGTAAAGCAGGAAATTGGTTGCCGAGGATACGAAAACCCAAGATTTTTTATGCGCACTGCTGCATTGCTCATGAATTCCATTTTATTTTTCCCAATGCCTGAAAAGCTTTTTTCTCAATCTCCGCAATCTCCAAAAGATAATCACCCATCACATCAAAATCAGCCTGACTGCCAATACGGCCTTTATAAATACCAGCGGCCTGAACAGCAGCGCTGCGCCATCTATCGCCAGCCTGGGTAAATATTTTTGAAATATCCATCAACTCATCTATGGGATGAAAGGCATGGGCTTCCTGTAAAAAGGCACCATAAATATATCGAAAGCCACCACCACCTGTTCCAATCTCTTCCTGCATACGAACCAGCTGTGCTAAATACAAACCAGCTTTTTGCTGGCCCAGTTTATTTTTCCATTGTTTAATTCTTTTTCCGGTATAGGCAATGCCGCTTACACCGGCTATGGGGCCAGGGATGCTGAGCATATCCCGAACATTTCTTTTAATACCCGATTTGATGGCATTTTTAATCTGTTCGGTAGTAACAGTCGTATTTTCTTTTGGATAATATAATTGTCCGTTTGGTGCCAGCGGACCTTTAGCAAACCGTACCCTTTCCAGTTCGTACTTACTCAGCGTAGTTACATTTTCCATAACCGGATCACTGATGAGGTAATTATCGCCTTCACTGCCATACACAATTAAATTGTGGGCATTAAAATGAAAGCGGTATTCTTTTGGAAAATAGGTAAGATAATATACACCAACCTGGCAACCTACCGGCTGCCCGGCTTCAAGACAACTGTCTAAAAATTTGGCAGCCATTTCCTTGTTGCTGAATTTTTTTCTTACAACCTCAATGTTTAGTGATTTACAGGTTCGTTTAAAAATATGCCCGGGTAATGTTCTAAAAGCAATGGCAGGGCCTTTGTTTATTTTAAGCAAGGGTATGTATACAAAGAATAATCCACTACCAATGCCAAAGGCAAGGGGTTCGGTTAATGTTTCTACACCAACACTGCGCAGTAAATTTGTAGTCACACCATTTTCGCAATGTGCGGCCTGCAAATGTTTAAATTCAGTCTTCATGTACGTTCATGCTTTTAAGTTCCTCCACACTTACATTAAACACATCGGCGTATTGTTGTAATTTAGTGTCAGATAATTTTTTAAAAACAGCAGGTTTTAAATGTTGTTTAACGGTCCATTTCCAAAAACCGGTATAAGCGGCCACAATACCAATATCCATTAACCTTAATTCAATAAAATATAAAATGGGGCTGGCTTCATGATGTAATACTTTTTGTCGGGCATGCGCTATCCGTTGTTCAATATCTTCCCAGGCGGCATCTAAGGCAGTGCTTTTAACATCCCATCCTGTGCTTAGTTCTGTAGTGTAATTTCCTGAATTATCAACAGCATAAACCACTTCCTTAGTTAGTTTGTTGAGCGCTCCATCATCCTGGGGAATGTCTTCTTTTTTCATAATTAAGCTAAAATGTAAAGTAGCAATTAATACGTGCTATAGTGATCACTAGCAAACGGTAAGTAAACTATACATGTAAGAGAAACGGCCGCTTTCGGGAACAAGCAGGAATATTTTATCGCCCACTTTAAGTTTACCGCTGTGAAATAATTCATCCACCATAAAATAAACAGAAGCCGCACCTACATTACCTACCTGGCTTAAGTTTACAAACCACTTATCGTACATGATACCATTGCCGTTTGCTATTAATTGCTGGTAGATCTTTTCCCTGAAAAATTCGCTGGACATGTGCGGCAGAAAATAATCGATCTCTTCTGAATTAATACCATGTTTCTCCAAAGACGCTTTTACACCATAGCCACCATAGAGTACGATGTTTTTGCTGAGTAATTTCACATCCTGTTTAATGCTGAGTATGGACTGGGCCATTAATTCTTCGGGGGTGTAATCCTGGTAACTCTGTAAAGAGCCATCTTTTAGTTTTTCGCATCCCTGGTACATACAGGGTTCCAGTTCGTTGGCATAGGAAAAGCCTTCCATCCATTCCACTTTCAGGCTTATACCATGTTCATTTTTTTTATTCGACATTAAAAAGGCCGCAGAGCCATCCGATAACATCCATCTTAAAAATTCTTTTTCAAAACCGATATAGGGATCATCAACAAGTTGTTTTAATCTTTTTGCTTCATCTTCAAAATTTACAGAGCGCAATGAAACAGAGAACCGTTCGGAGCCGGTAGCTACAGCCTGTTGTACATCCCCGGCTTTGGTAGCGAGGTAGGCATATTTGAATGCATGCATGCCTGCACAGCAAACTCCTGATGGAGAAACCACTTCAAGCGGGCCGGTTTCGGGCAGCCATCCATGTACCATAACGCCATGCGAAGGCATTAACTGGTCGGGTGTGGAAGTGCCTGTACTCAACAGTTCTATATTTTTTATTTCGCCGGGATTATTTTTAAACAGGTCTTTTACGGCCAGGGCAGTCATCTGGGCATTGGTATGTGTGGATCTGCCTTCTTTGGTAAGTGCATAAAACCTGCGTTTGATACCGTTGTTCCGCAATACGATGGCTTTTGACCTGGATGGTGCATCATTAATGAATCCCAGGTAATCTTCCATTTCATCATTGGAAACCGGATCATTTGGAAAAAAAGATGACGTATTTGTAATGTAAACCTCGTTAAATGACATCTGTGTTTTTGATTAATTTATACCTGAATATTGTTCTTTTTGTTTTTTTATACGGCCCGATAAAAAAGGCTTGAAGAATATAAAGTCAACAGTTAGTATTATCGGAGCAGCTATAAAGAGTGCAATTAAAAGATAATATTTGAATGCAACAAGCCAGGCAGTCTTTTTTTTCTTTTTTGCAATGATGTTTGCCCAGATGGCAAAAATTTTGCTTGCCTTGGATTCGATAAACATCAGGTTGTATTTTACTTCTATGGCTTTTTGCGCTTTCAATTCATCCTGCAGACCTTCCCAGTTTTGTGACTGAAGATATTTTTGAACGGTAGCTCCGTAAATTTTAGTGTTTTCAATATCAGCATCAGATACGCCGGGTTTTGGGAACAGGTTTAACCATCGCCCTTTTTCACCCTTGAACATCCAGTAAAAAATGGTGATAAAGCTTACGAGGTTATGATGTTTATCAAAAAGGGCAATACTGCCAACCAGTTTAGCCTCTGATCTTTTTAATATTTTTTTTATCCTTTCCATGGCGCTGATCCACATATTCCTGGCGCCGGTAATGGTAATAACTGCTGTATCTTTTAAAACGGCCTTAACCGAAGGGTCATTGAGTATTGAATTAACCGGAATGCTGGGCGAAAGAAACCAGGCCTGGTAACCCAAAATCACCAGGTCGTATTTGTTTTCTTTAAGCTGAAAGGGTTTTAATTCAGTTGGCACACTTAAAACGCAATCGGGCATCACGGCAAAAAAGGCGTTACCTGTCCAGGGGAATGGATAATCTTTTGCAACATGTACCCTTACTTTTTCAACCAAATTTCCGGCTTCTTCAAGCGGTGCTGTAAACTTGTTTAAAATATCTTCCAGTTGCCCGGATTGTGTGTAATAAATAACCAATATTTTTTTTCCCATGCGGTGTAAAGTTAAGGCTAGAGAAGCTTTAATATCCTGGATTTTTTATTATAATCATTTATCGCCTGCTGAACAACCTGAGGAAGTGTTTTATAATTGGATCGCACAACCGAAGCATCGTTTTCCAGATTATTTCTGTAATCAACTATTTTAGGGGCATGTTCCTGAATGATCAATCGTAAAAAATTAAACTCAGGATTTCCATTATTTTTTTTAATGGAGGCTTCTAATTTTAAACGCCCGGCCTTAAAAAGGGTTAATTTTTCTTTGGCTTTGGTAACCAAGCCAGCTTTTTTCATTAGCAGGGTACCTTCATAGGCTTCTTTTTCACTTACTGAAGAAGTTCTTACAATGCTTAACTGGGTATTTATTGTTTCCAGATCATTAGTTGCCAGCGCACTGTAAAAGGCGAACTTGTCAAATCCTGTATTTGACATATTACCCTTTACAATTATAACAGCAACTAAGAGCGGTAGAAAAAAAAACATCTTAATATTCATCAATATCTCTCATTAAGGCCCAAAGATAAAGATTTACAAAGTCATATCTATATTCAGTTACATGCATTGCCATGCCCAGCTTAAAGTATGATCAGGGTAAGCATATTTACTCACTTATTATTTAAAAAAAAGTAAAGTTGCGAAGTGATTTTACTTTTTAGAATATGCAATTAAATTATATCTGTTTGCTTTTGTTAAAACACACAATAAAGTGTTTAGTAAAAACGATTTATCAAAAGAAAATAAATGAATACATCATTTCGGATAAAACTGGTTTTAAAAATTAATTAATTAGCGTTTAAAGCTTACCGGGATTAAAAATACTTGGCATTGAAAACTATATTTCATCTACAGTTTTAAAGTTTTTTATTGTTAGGCACGACAGGAAAAAAGGGCTCTGCTAATAGCGGGGCCTTTTTATGTAAATAATATAATATCCAAACTTTAATTTATATAAAAAAACAGGCATCGGGCGATATGTCCGCCATCTGTTATTTATAACTGGTGTACAGAAAATTTTATAAATCAAGCTGGTATTATAGGATGACCATTGCCGCTGCAAATTGACATAGCAAGCCAACTATCAACCCCGAATAGATATCTTTTTGGGTATGATCACTGACTATTAAACGGGAAGTACAAACAAGACCGGTTATTAATAAGGCGATAGACAAAGGCCAGGTCATTAGCATACTGTTGCTGCTCATGATGACGAAAAAGAGGCCAAGCAAGCCACCACAACCAATGGCATGCATACTTATT
This sequence comes from Chitinophagaceae bacterium, assembly GCA_947483345.1. GTDB lineage: Bacteria > Bacteroidota > Bacteroidia > Chitinophagales > Chitinophagaceae > Ferruginibacter. The sequence goes on from CANKNL010000017.1 coordinate 5,952, forward strand.
TTAGAAAAAACATTGGCAATTAATGCAACGGCAGTGGTAAGAAAAACGCCGGTCATAAATGCGGACATGACAGGTGTAAGTTCGGGCTTAAAATTAAAACACACTCTTGCCATCCAGAAATAAAAGATCATGTTGGCCAGGTAGGGGCCAATTCGGTCTTGTTGTGTGTGTAAAAAAATGGATTTGATAAAACCCAATCCTTTCATGACCAATAAGGCAAAGGCCGGAAATAAAATCGTATTTACAGCCGTGGACCTGACCAGCACAAATTTTGTGTAAAAACTAAAACCTGAAAAATAGGAAGGGTGATAATTGATTAAAAAAACAACCACATAAAAAGGCATGAATAAAGGGTGAAATACAATAGAGAACAAGTGCGCAAACAGCCTAAGGCCTGAAGACAATCTGCCATTATCCGGTACGGTTACATTGGCCTGTCCGTTGGCCGCAAGGGCAGGTTGGTCAGGACTAACAATAAACTGTTTACTCATAATTCTTTTCTTAATCTGGCAACAGAAATATTCAGCTGTTCCCGGTATTTAGCAACGGTACGTCGTGCAATATTATATCCTTTTTCCTGTAGCATCTCCGTTAATTTTTCATCACTGCAGGGGTATTTTTTATCTTCGGCTTCTATAATATCACTTAATATCTTTTTAACTTCTCTGGTACTCACTTCTTCTCCGCTGTCTGTTTGTAAACTTTCGCTGAAGAAAAACTTAAGCCGGTAGGTACCAAACTCAGTTTGTACAAATTTACTATTGGCCACACGGCTAACTGTAGAAATATCCAGATTGGTATCTTCGGCAATGTGTTTTAAGATCATTGGGCGTAAGTCTGTTTCTTCTCCCGACATAAAAAAATCATGTTGGTAATTCATGATCGATTCCATTGTATTCATCAAGGTATTATGCCGTTGTTTGATGGCATCTATGAACCATTTGGCGGCATCAATTTTTTGTTTGATAAAAATAACGGCTTCTTTCTGTCGCTTATCTTTTTTGCTGCCCAGGTCATATTCCTTCAACATATCCCGATACCCTTCGCTAATCCTCAGGTCTGGGGCATTTTTATTATTAAGGGTTAATTCCAGCTTGCCGGAATTATTATAGATAAAAAAATCAGGAACCACATAGCTTTCAGTTCTGGAGCTTTCATCAACCGAGCCAGCAGGTTTAGGGTTTAATTTAACGATCTGGTTTATGACTTCCCTCAGCTGGTCATCATTTAAATCAAATCCACGCTGAATTTTTTCATAATGTTTTTTGGTAAACTCTTCAAAATATTTCTCCAATACTTTTATGGCCATTTCCACGTGTTTGCCTTCATGTAATTTTCTTTCCAATTGAAGTAATAAACATTCCTGAAGATTTCGGGCTGCAATACCGGGAGGGTCAAATTGTTGAATTTGTAAAACCAATTCGGCAATTTCTTCTTCGGTTGTTGACCTATTTTGGCGAAAAGCCAAATCATCAACTATAGCCGAAAAATCCCTTCTTAAGTAACCATCATCATCTAAATTGCCTATTATCTGCTCTGCCACTTTGTGCTGGTGCTCATCCAAGGTTAGCATACCCAATTGTTCCAGCATTAATTCATTAAAACCCCTTTCTACTTTTATAGGGATAACCCTGTTCTCATCAATTTCGGGGTAATTGCTGTCTTTTAATTTGTAATCTCCTACTTCATCATCACCATCCTTTACATATTCACTGATGTCGATATTGTCATATTCGTCCACACTGCCATCCATCTCTGTTTCTTCCGGTTCTGTATCAGAAAACTCATCTTTATTTTCATCATATTCTGTCTCATGACCTTCTTCTGCTTCTTCCAAAGCCGGGTTTTCTTCTATTTCTTCTTTTATGCGATCTTCTAACTGGGCAGTTGGCACCTGCAACAGTTTCATCAGCTGAATTTGCTGAGGCGATAATTTTTGTAATTGATTTTGATATAGTCCCTGACTTAAAGCCATTGTCACATTTCAATTAGGGTAAAAAACTTAATCTTTTAAAATAGCTTATCCAAACCTGGGATAAGAATGTAAATTTACAGAGATAAGTTTAAGCAAAATGGTTAAAAAAGCTAAAATTTTATTTTTCAGCATGATTTTTGTGGCAGGCGCAGCTTTTTGTCAAAATTCTATAGTTAATGTAACGTTAGATAAGAATAAAATATATGTAAAACCGGGTTTTAATACCTATACTCAAAATAGTTTCTATGCTCTTTTTTATGGTTTAAACAGGATATACCCGCTACACTTAAAAAATAGCAACCAATCTGTTTGCCTGTTAAAGCCAGTTTCGGTTGCTGTTATCAGTGCTGATTTCTATACCCAAAATTTTGGTTTTTTTTGCAAAAAAGAATGGCAGTTTGAGAAAGCAACAAATATCCCTTTGCGGTTTAGATTGGGATCTTTACAATATAATGATTACCTGGAAAGCAAACCCAACAGCGGCCTTATGCCAGCGTATTAAAAATAAAGATGGTAACCTTTCAATGACCATGTTACCTCAATTAATTATATTTTTCAGCCAACCTTTTTTTCACTCAGCACTTTCTTGATTACATTAACCAGTTGTTCGGCTTTATTATGCAATTGCTCATCGGTCCACATCAATCCAATAGCAGTTGATATGCAACGGCTCATGATGGCGTCACTTGCAGAAAAATCTTTGGTAGCATGATGCATCACAGCAGCTTTTAAATCGGGGTGTAAACCATGTAAGGTTAGGGCATTTTTAAGGTGGTCCCACTTGCTGATATAATGCCAGTTATTAACGAACCAATAAAAGTTGCCCGCTAAAATTTGTTGTGCTTTTAATTCGTCAACAACAGCCTTTGTTATTTCTTCAGTTGGTAAAAACCAGCTCAAAAAAGTACAGCTATCACCACTTTCATCGTGGATTCTTCTAAAAGAAACCTCAGGTATAGTTGCCAGTGCATTTTTTAATGCCGTATGATTTTTTTTCTGAATGGCTAAAAAGTGATTTAATTTTTTTATCTGTGCCAATCCTACGGCAGCATGTAATTCGCTTATTCTGAAATTATATCCAATAAACGGGTGCAGGTCTGCTCCCCGGTCTACACCATTATGATCATGGCCATGATCGCTATAGCCATCGCTCGACAAATAAATATCTTCGCGGTTGGTCATCACAGCACCGCCTTCGGCACAGGTAATTGTTTTTACAAAATCAAAACTAAAAGTACCGGCATCACCAATAGTGCCTAATTTTTTTCCTTTGTAGGTGGCACCTATGCTTTGGCAGGCATCTTCCAGTAATAACAGATCAAATTCTTTACAAATAGCCTGTAAGGCATCCATATCGGCCATGCTGCCACACATATGTACGGGCATGATGCATTTTGTTTTTTGTGTAATGGCATTACGAACCGCTTGGGGATCTAATGTTAAACTGTCATCCACATCAACAAAAACGGGCACGGCGCCCACACTTAACACGGCTTCAAAACTGGCAACAAAAGTAAAAGCAGGTAAAATTACCTCATCACCATAACCAATACCTAAAGCGCCCATGGCTGTTGTTAAAGCAGCGGTACCACTGCTTACCAATTGGGCATGTTTGCAACCAAAGGTTTGGCAGATGGCCTCTTCCAGTTCCCTGGCTTTCCATATACCTTTACGCGGGCCATCAAATCCATAACGCATCAGAATACCAGTTTCCAGTACATCATTTACTTCTTTTCGTTCTTCATTACCAAAAAATTCAAAACCGGGCATATTATATTTATTTTATAAATGCAAAGGTAGATAAAATCCTTGGGGGCATCAAGAACTCAAGACTATTGCATACCCGTAAGCGAACTAGCTAAAGAGAAGGCATTATTTTAACCAGGGCATATCGGGCAATTTTGCAGGCTCATTAAAATAATTAAGACGCAGTGTATCACTCCAGCCATTGGGATTTTTAGCAAAGGTTTTACTGCTAAAAAAAACCATGCCCTGTATGTTGGGTGTATTACGCAAGGCGTCAATCATACGAGGTATTTGTGTCAGGTCTTTCCAGGCAGTATTACTGTTGGCACGGTAAATACCAAGGCCGATATAACAATTTTTGCCATAGGTATGTTTGCTCCACCAGTCAAGTAGTATTTCGTAAGGCGCTATTTTGTGGCCAAATTCCCAATAGAGTTGTGGCGCCACATAATCGATCCAGCCCTTTCTTAACCATAATAAAATGTCGGCATACAGGTCGTCATAATTAGTTTGGGCACCATTTGTTTTACTGCCATTAACCGGATCTTTACTTTCGTTTCGCCAAACGCCAAACGGACTGATTCCAAACTGGCATTTTGGGTTTTCTTTTTTTATTATAATACTCAACTTGCTTATAATCGAATCTGTGTTACTTCTTCTCCAGTCATCTTTATTCATCCCGGTACCATATTTACCAAAACTTTCATTGTCCGGAAATTCTTTACCCGGAATTTTATATGGATAAAAGTAATCATCAAAATGAATGGCATCTATAGCATAGCGGCTAACCACATCTTTTACTACATTACACAAATATTGCTGTGTTTCTTTACTGCCCGGGTCAAAATATTTTTTATCGCCATAAGTTAAAAACCATTCGGGATGAATTTTGGTGATGTGATTTGAAGCGATGGATGATGTGGTGATATTAAAAACAGCCCTGTATGGATTCATCCAGGCATGAAACGCCATGCCCCGTTTGTGTGTTTCTGCAATCATAAATTCCAGCGGATCGTAAAAAGGTGCCGGGGGCAGGCCCTGAGTACCCGTTAAAAACTCACTCCAGGGTTCGTATGGCGAAGGGTAAAAAGCATCTGTAACCGGACGGATCTGGACGATCAAGGCATTGAGGCCATTTCGCTGATGCATATCCAGTAATCTGATGAATTCAACTTTTTGAGAATCGGAATTAAAATTTCCTTTGGAAGGCCAGTCAATATTATCAACTGTGGCCACCCATACGCCACGAAATTCTGGTTTAGCCTGAGAAAATAAGGAGACAGGCAATAGCCAACAGACAACAGAAAACAGGTAATAAGAGAAAAATTTCATAACTATTTTTGATTAATCTGATTGACGGATTTTATCCAATAATTTATTTAATGATCTGGCTTCTGATTCTGATAAACTGCCAAAGATAGCATCCATATCTGTATTGGATTGGTCAATTTTTTCTAAAATGACCTTGCCTTTTATACTTATGCTCACATCAACAAGTCGCTTATCATCCTTGCAAACTCCTTTTTTGGCAAGGCCTTTTAAAACCAGGCGGTCTACAATGCGGCTGGTATCGCTCATTTTATCGAGCATACGTTCCCGTATTTGTAATGTTGAAATGGGTTTTCCGGCGCCTCTTAAAATACGGAGGATATTATATTGTTGCCCGGTAATATCTGCTTTATCAAATATGATTTTCATTTTCTCATTCATCCAATTGTAAGTATAAATAAGGTTGACGATTCCTTTTTGATACTCATTTCTAAATGATCGCTGGCTAATGTCTTTTTCTAAACTCATGTATAAAAAGTTGGAGATATTTTTTAAGTTTCTGATGAGGGCTCTGTTATGTCAACAGATTTATCAAATTCGTTAATGTAAATTTTAACCATAATGAGAAAATAACTAATCAGTAAAGGTCCGAAAATAAGGCCCATAAACCCAAACAGATTAAGGCCAATAATAACCCCCAGCACAGTCACAAGGGGGTGAACATCACCCATGTATTTCATTAGTTTTAAGCGGGCCACATAATCTACGTTACCAGTAACCACCACACTATAAATGGTCAGGCCGAATGCGGGCCAGTTACTTCCATGAATTAATAAATAGCCTGCCAATGGAACCCAGATGATCATCGTGCCTACCAATGGAAAAAAAGCAAATACCCCGGTTACGAAACCCCAAAGACCCCAATCGGTTATTCCAAATATCCAATAACCGAGGGCGGCAAAAGCGCCCTGAACAATACATATAATAGGAATACCCAAGGCATTGGCCCGTATCATCATTTTTGTTTCGCCGGCCAGGAGATGAATGTTTTCCTTTTTTAAGGGAATCATTTTGCTTAAGTATTTTTCGGTCTCCTTGCCATGTATCAATAAATAATAAAAAAGAAAAAACATCATGAGGAGATTTGTAAGCAAAACCAAAGTACTGTTTAGGATACGGGGAATAAATTCAGAAACTTTTTGTGCAATTGTTTTAGCTGTTTCGGCTGATAAAACGGTTAACCCTGTTTTTTCAAAAATTTTCGCTGAAATAGATTCAATGCTTTTTATTATTTGTTCCTGATTTTCGCCGATAGAACTTATTTTGGGAGAGGCCAGGCTTATACTTAGATAAACAGGTAGTGCAATGATGATCAGGTAGCAGAAAATAAATAAGATAGCTGTGGCGGCTTTGTTCCATTTTTTTTTAAAGATCAACTGAAAATAAAAGGTTCTGCTTAAAATGTATAAAGTGATACCACCCAGCAGGCCGGGTATGAAAATGGTCATTTGACTGATTAATAAAACTGCCATCAGCAGAATTAAGATCAAAATAATAATCTGCCTGAGCCGTTCATTAAAACCGGGTTGATTCATACATTCAATTTATAAAAAAATATTACAACAATTAGGATCTCCAAACCGATACCCCTTCACTGCAATTGGCACAAATATCAATGTTTTTTCTGCTTTTCATCAGGTCATTTCTAAATTGCTTATAATTTTTGTTTTGCCATATTTCTTTAAATGACTGCTTTTTTAAGTCGCCCAATTGATGTTTGGCATCTTTATCAAAACAGCAGGGCACTACCAGGCCATCCCAGGTAATGACATTAGCATGTTGCATTTTCCAGCAACGGTTAGCTAATTTATTTTTAGCCGAATAAGTGCCATCTGCATTTTTGTTATAACGACTGAACTTGTTGATGGTTGGGATCAGGTTGTTGGGATCGGTTTCATATTCGTAAATCTGCGCTGTTTTGAAACGCACTTCATCAACACCTACTTGTTTGGCCAGCCGCTTAATATCTTCAATCTGGTGTTCGTTGGGTTTCACTACCAAAAACTGAAAGAAAACAAACGGTGTTTTGCTTTTTAATTCCTTTTTCCATTTCATGATATTTTTAGCACCCTCCAATACTTTTTCCAACTGGCCGCCAACCCGGTATTGTTCATAAACATCCTGTGTGGTACCATCAATCGAAATGATCAACCTGTCCAATCCGCTCTCCACTGTTTTTTTTGCGATTTCATCACTTAAATAATGGGCATTGGTAGAGGTAGCGGTATATATTCTTTTGCTACTGGCATATTTTACCATGGTTAAAAAATCGGTATTGAGATAAGGCTCCCCCTGAAAATAAAAAATGAGGTATATTAATTCTTTATGAATATCGTCAATGGTCTGTTTAAAAAAGTCGTTTTGTAACATACCCGTTGGCCGGCTGAATTGTCTTAACCCGCTGGGACACTCGGGACAACGAAGATTACAGCTGGTGGTGGGTTCAAAAGCAACTGATACCGGAAAACCCCACTGTATGTGCTTGTTCAATAGCCGGCTCATATAAAAACTTGCCAGTACTTTACTACCGTTGATAAAACGCCTGAAGGTAATTTTGCTTAGTAAATTCTTACTATCGTTCCAATTGAATTGAGGCATAAGCAAAGGTAAGCCGATTGCCTGTTAAATAATAGGCCCATCATCCAATTATCTTATTACAGCATTCAGTAAAACAGTTAATTAGTTTTGATTTATTAAGGAAGAAGATTCTGGTGTTATATCGCCTTCGATATTTTCAACTTTAACTTTAGTTGGGGTAAATATCAGCGTGTTATTTGTAAACTTATCATAATTGTGGAAGATCACATTAAGGGTAATAAAATTCATTACATAAGATTGTGTTTCGGCGGGCAGATGATCTTTAATATCCCAAAAATCCGGATCCGTTTTACCGGTCTTCTTCATCGCTTCCCAAACATTGCCTATACCACAATTGTAACTGGCAACCATCAACAGTAAATCATCATTTAAATTCCGGCTGCGGTCTTTTAAATAACGTGCAGCGGCATAGGTTGATTTATTAAAATTCTTTCTATCATCTCTTGCAGGAGCAGGTTTTTTTAAAATTTTCTTAGTAACGACCTTTTTTTGGTCTTTCTTTTTTTCCAGGATATGCTGTTTGGGAACATATTTTAATCCATATTCTTTGGCTACCTCATCCATTATTTGCCAGTAACCAACGGCTCCTGCTTTAGAAACAGCATTGGCATTAAAGGCACTTTCCAGTGCCAGTAAAACACGCAGCTCATGGGGTAATTGATATTTTTTTAAAATGGTGGTTACTTTAGGAAAATATTTTTTGCTTCTGTTATAGGTTCTAATGATATAAGCTCTTCTGTTTACAGAAAATTTTTCAATATAAAGTAATGAGGCATCTTCATTACCTGTTAATATATCAGGAAAAACGACATTGGCCTCATAGGTTACAAAACGGGCATGATCTTTTTTAGCCGCCGCCGCTAAGAATTGTTTTTTTAATGTATCCACACAGGAGTTAGCCCTGGTAATACTAACCAGGAAAAATGAAAAAAAAAGTATCCAAATTGTTTTGGATACCTTAAAATACCAATAATTTTTTTTGCTCATGCTTAATTTTTTTTCATTGGGGGATACAGAATTAAATACGGGCACTTACTAAAACGATATATTACGGGCATTATTGCCCTTTCACAAAACTTTAGGAACTTTGGTTTTAAAGTGCAATTTTTGCCGTAGAAATATAAATTATTAGCTATGCGAATTCTTATTCTTTTCCTTTTCCTGATCAGTTTTCAGCTTTCGGCACAGCAGGTTGCCGATTTTAGTAAACCAACCAGCGACATTGCCTTATTTGAGCAAATGGCCCATCAAAGAATAGTAACAGAGCATAATAATATTACAGAAACAACATTGGCCAGTAATAATTATGATGTTACCTATTACCGCTGTGAATGGGAAGTTAATCCTGCAATCAGATATATTTCCGGAAAGGTTACCATTTATTTTACCATGACTACGGCCGGTAATAATATTCAGCTTGATCTGATGAATCCATTAGTAGTTGATAGTGTTAAGCAACGACAGAATCTCCTTGTAAAACAGCACAGCAATAATACACTCTCCGTTACTTTTTTGTCTGCCTTAAATGTGGGCGCTAAGGATTCGATAACTGTATTTTACCAAGGCGTTCCAGCCAATACCGGATTTGGCTCCTTTATACAGGATCAGCATATGGGTACTCCCGTCATGTGGAGTCTTAGTGAACCATATGGTAGCAGAGATTGGTGGCCATGTAAAAACGGACTGGATGACAAAGCCGATTCAATTGATATTTTTATAACATCACCCGCAGTTTACAGTGCAGCAGCAAACGGATTATTACAAAGCGAAACACTGATTGCGGGAAACACAAAAAAAATTACCCATTGGAAACACCGCTATCCCATAGCATCTTATTTAATGTGTTTTGCCGTAACCAATTATGTTGTATTTAATAATACGGTTCAGTTAGGGTCTGTTATATTGCCTATGCAAACCCATTGTTATCCAGAAAGTTTAACGGCTTTTCAAAATGGCACACAAAATGTTTTGGATGCCATGCAGTTATTTCACAACAATTTTGGTGATTATCCTTTTATAAAAGAAAAGTACGGCCATGTACAGTTTGGCTGGGGCGGCGGAATGGAACACCAGACGGCTACTTTTATCGTTTCCATTAATGAAAGCCTGATTGCCCATGAACTGGCACACCAATGGTTTGGCGATAAAATTACCTGTGCAAGCTGGGAGGATATCTGGCTTAATGAAGGCTTCGCAACATATCTTGCCGCTATTTACATGGAAAATAAATATCCTGCCAGTACCATCAACTCAAGAAAAAGTGTGATCAATAATATTACCTCGTCGCCCGGCGGTTCGGTTTGGATAGAAGACACAACAAATGTTGGCAGGATCTTTAGTGGCAGACTCAGTTATAACAAAGGCTCTTATCTGTTGTATATGTTACGCTGGAAATTGGGAGATGCCGTTTTTTTAAAAGGACTTAAACAATATCAACAAGACACTAAACTGGCTTATGGTTTTGCCAATACAGATGACTTAAAACGAAATCTGGAACAGGTGAGCGGACAAAACCTGACCGAATTTTTTAAAGATTGGTTTAAAGGGCAGGGCTATCCAAGCTACAATGTAGCGTGGACACAGATTGGCAGTGATTATGTAAATATAAAAATGAATCAAACTACCTCTCATACATCGGTTGATTTTTTTGAACTACCGGTGGCCTTGAAATTTAAAAATGCGACTCAGGAAAAAACAATCATTGTTGATAATAAAACCAATGGCGAAACTTTTTTCAGGCATATCGGATTCATAGCAGATACCGTATTAATTGATCCGGAATATTGGCTGGTAACTAAAAATAATGTTTCGGCAAAAGTACCTGATGCTACCCCCGGACAAAATATTATACAGGTGTTTCCAAACCCAGTTCATGACCAATTTTACATTTATATGCGTAAAATGGTTGCAACAACTGCAAATATCAATCTCTATAATGCTGCCGGCCAATTGGTTTATTCAAAAAGCAGTAACCTGGTAAACGGCTCAGTATATCTTGAAGTGCCTTCAAAGCACCTGCCTAAAGGGGGGTATTTTATACGGATTAATGCCGGCGATTTTAAATTTGTAAAAAAATTGATCAGGTAATTCATTTAGGAAAACTTTATCAAAATCAGTATTGCTTTTATTATTATTTTGTACCAGATCTGCAACTAAAATTGTGGCACCCAACCCTTGGCAAAAAGAAAAAAAAGTATTTTAAAATCAATTTGGCTACTTCTGTTACTCCTTGCTGTAATCTCATCAGTTGTTTATTATATCACTGATTATATCAGTCGTCCAAAATTTGTACGATACCCAGCTTTTGGTATTGATTTACCTGTTAATTATACGATACATGGCATTGATGTAAGTCGCTACCAGCATAATATAGACTGGGCTGCTGTGCAAGCCATGCAGGATAAGCAGGTAAAGATTGGATTTGCGTTTATTAAAGCAACCGAAGGTCTGGGCAGGGTTGATAATAACTTTAGAAAAAACTGGTTTCATGCCAAACAGGCATTCATGCCCAGAGGCGCCTATCATTTTTTTATCAGCAGCAAGAGCGGAAAAGCGCAGGCTGAAAATTTTATAGAAACAGTTAATTTATCAAAAGGAGATCTGCCACCGGTTTTAGATATTGAAACGGCAAACGGGGCCTCTGTAACGGATATTCAACAAAGGGTAAAAGACTGGCTGACACGCATTGAAAAGCAGTATAAAGTAAAGCCTATCATTTATACAAATATCAATTTTTATGAAAATTTCCTAGCCGGTAAATTTGATGATTATCCATTGTGGGTTGCCCATTATTATGTAAAAGACAAACCAAGAATTGAGCGTAAATGGACGATTTGGCAACACCATGAAAAAGGCAGGGTAAATGGCATTGATGCCTATGTGGACTTTAATGTATTTAATGGTGATAGTGCCAGCTTTCGGAACATGCTGATAAAATGATGAAACAATAATGATAACTTTAGGGTTGTTAGTTAAAACTTTAAAAATACATTTTAACCATGGGGATGGAAGACGAAGCAAGGGAATTTCTGGTCCGCATCTTACACACCGTTTCCATTGTCATGTTATGGATGATGGTACATGTTTTTATTGGTATTTATAAAGGCTATGCTTTTTTTGAAGATCAGGCCAGCTGGGTCAATTATGTTTACTATGTATTTCTATTGATCAGCTTCGGAGCCCTTATCATACACCTAAAACGTAAATGGAAACTCTGATCAACTGCTGTGATCTGCAATAATTACCCATTTGTTTTTTATTTTTTTAAACAGTAGAGTAAAATGGCCGGCAACATCTCCAATGCTTCGGGTTAAGTGCCATTTGCCCACCACAAAAAAATACATCACCGATAATCTTTTTACCTCCAGAATATCAAATTGTAGTTTGCCCATTGCCGCTGTATCGGGGTATCCTTTTTTATAATTGTTGAGGGTGTTTTGCCAGCCATAGGTAACGCCACTCTTGCCAATAAACATCAGGGAATCGCTTTGCCAGTAGGTGCTCATGAACGGCTCCAGATGTCCTGCATTCCACGCCAGGCGTTGTTCTTCAAGAAGCGTACGAATTGTTTCCTCCTCTTTATTCTGTGTATGAGCTGATAAAAAAAAGAACAGTAAAAAAACTAAAACTGAAAGTAACTTTCTCATATAATCCGGTTTGAACTTTAAATATAAATATTCTAAAATAAATAATCCATAAAACCGGTAAAATTAATGCTTATGATGTGGAGATGAGCATTTACTGCGATGACAGATGCGGTAATTGTAAAAATGTGCACTGATAATAAATGCAACAGCAATGATTAAAAAGGGAATTTCCAGTTGAATATAAAATTGTTTTAGTACCAGAAAGATAAACCCAAAACTAAAAACTAAAACCGGTATTACAGATCGGTGATGTTTAATATAACCATGAAACAAGGAATAGGATCCCACAATAAATGCGATCGCTATCATAGCCCACTCAAAAAATAAATTATGAATGATATTGATACCAAAAATGGGAAGCGTACTCATCAGGATAGGGAGTAAGGCACAATGAATGGCGCAGGCAAGGGAAGTAGCAATACCCAGGGCATCCCAGTTTAATTTAAGATTCATAATAAACACAAAGGTATAAAAATTGCAATAATGTTGCAAATATTGTTTAACAAGACTAATTACTAGCCAGAAGCGTTGTAAATTTGTAAAAATTTTTGATATGGGCAGGCGGGTAATATTTTACATTAGTTTTTTTGTGTTACTGATGGCTACGTTTTTATATTTTGTTTATAAAGATGAGGATTTAACCAGATCGCTGTTGCCTGTTATTAATGCTGACATTGAAAATTTTTCTTTTATCAATCAGGATGGCAAGGTTGTTACTGAAAATAATATTGATGGTAAAGTATATGTAGCCGAATATTTTTTTACTACCTGCAAAGGCATTTGTCCAAAAATGAATGCCAATATGAGAAGGGTGTTCGACATGTATAAAGATGAACCTAATTTTTTGATCCTGTCGCATACCTGTATGCCCGAAACAGATTCGGTTCCTTTATTAAAGGCCTATGAAACAAAAATGATCAATGGTACATTAAGCAAAAATGAAGATGGGTCTTATAAGATTGACTGTGATTCTGCCATGCAAAATTCAAAATTAAAAACTCAAAATTCAACCTGGAATTTTGTTACAGGTGATAAGGCTGCACTGTACAAAATGGCCCGCCAGAGTTACCTGATTGATAATAATAAACCGGATAGCACGCAAACCCTGGCCAATCAGTTTATACATACCCAGTTTTTTGCCTTGGTAGATAACCAACGCAGACTTAGAGGTATTTATGATGGACTGAATGAAGAAGAGATGCAAAAACTTTTTAAAGACATTAAA
>CANKNL010000018.1 GCA_947483345.1 Chitinophagaceae bacterium
GCTACCAACATGCGGTTTTGCAAAATACGGGCTTGACCATCAATAACCAGGCTTTGGTAACTATATTGTACTTTAGTCATGGGCTGACCGTTTATTAAGAAATATTTTTGCAAATTTTTAAATTGCGTTTTATAACTTACATCACAGCCAGGCTGACGAGCTACGAATTCCCGTACTTCGCAAAGCCGTGAACGTTGTACACTACATTTTCATCACGTTTATAATTTCCGCTTGTTTCTTTAAAAGGAAACTTCTATCTTTACCAAAAATTACTAAATGGTTGAGAAGTTTCATGTTGATTTTTTACCGGAAGCTGTGGAATTTATGGAGCAGTTAGACAATAAAGCTCAAACGAAGATTTACTATAACATTAGAAAGGCACAACTAAAGAATGACCCAGAATTGTTCAAAAAGTTGACAGATACCATTTGGGAATTCAGGACTTTATACAATAAGACTTATTATCGGCTTTTCGCTTTTTGGGATAAAAAACATGGACAAAATACTTTGGTTCTTGCAACTCATGGCCTCATAAAAAAAACAGGTAAGACACCCCAAGCAGACTTGGATAAAGCCGAAAAAATAAGACAACAATATTTAGCTCAAAAAAAATAATAAATTATGCAGACCAAGAAAAAAATGAAAACCGTTTCCCTTGACGCAATGATAGACAAGCATGTGGGGAAAATTGGGACATCAGCTAGAGATACTTTTGAACATGAGCTTAAGCTTGATCTATTGGGAAATGCAATTAAAGAGGCAAGACTTCATCATAACTTAACTCAAGAACAACTCGGACAACTAGTTGGTGTTCAGAAAGCGCAGATTTCAAAATTAGAAAACAACTTCACAAATGCTAGGTTTGACACTGTAATCAAAGTGTTTAATGCTTTACATGCAAAAGTGAATTTTAATGTTCAGCTCCCTAAAAGGAAATTAAAAATTGCTTAATCTTCGGTAGACCAATGCAGCGTACAACACGCGGTTTTGCAAAATACGGGCTTGACCAGCAATAACCAGGCTTTGGTAACTATTGGTGTGTTAGGTCCTACAATTAAAGAAGGATCTAAAAGTTATGATGAACTTATACTAATTTGAAAGCTGGTTCGTGGAGACAGTTACCAAGGTGGTGGGGTTTACACAAATTTTAAAAAACAATATCGGGCATTGACGCAACGAACAATACAAAAAGTATAACGCTGGAATATTGATTTCCAATGCAATTTATTTTTGTAAGTTGCATCTTATAACTTCAATGCACATGTTGGGCGCAAATTTTAAAGAACGTTACTTTTGAATATTTTTCGTAAATTTAGGATATGGATATTAGAGAACTAATCACAATTGACAACGAAATACTTGGTGGACAGACTGTTTTTAAAGGAACTCGTGTGCCCGTTGAATCTTTATTTGATCATCTTGAGGCAGGCATTTCTTTGGACGCCTTTCTCGAAGACTTTCCGACTGTGACTAAAGAACAGGCAATCGCATTATTAGATTGGGCTAACAAATTATTCAATACAAAAAACTTAGACCAACTTTATGCTGCTGTTGCTTGATGAAAATCTACCTAAACGTCTCAAACTCGATTTTCCTGAACATGAAATTTACACGGTACGTGACAAGGAGTGGAACGGTATCAAAAATGGTGAGCTTTTAAAGCTTTTAATTGAAAATAACTTTGATTCACTTTTAACCTTCGACAAAAACTTACAGCACCAACAAAATTTCGTAAAATATACAATAGCCGTATTTGTATTATCAGCAAAGATTAACAGCTACGAAGAATTGACCAAGTTAACGCCCAGGATTAAAGTATATTTGAATAATCCTCCACTTCCAATTGGTGGAATTGTTATTGCTTCAGAATAAATCTGCGCCCAACAAAAGTATTGCAGCAATTGGGGCTGGACGGAAGCCCAATCAGCAGCAGTGCATATCCAAGCTTTGGTTTCGGCGGACGTAATTCTGCCGGGCAGTAGTTCTAAACTTCGGCTTTTAGTTATAAATTTAGCTTTAGTACCGGGCGGGCAGTTGGTCAATTCCCCAACTGCACAAAGCCTCAAACGTTGGTGGCAAATAGCTAATAGAAACTTTCGTTATATTTGCAACATGACCGACTTGAATACCATAAAGCAAATTCTTACAACATTAAAGCCAGAACTGATTGCCAAATATCATGTCAGTTCAATTGGCTTATTCGGTTCTGTTGTACGGGATGATTTTAACTCTTCAAGTGACGTTGATATCATTGTCGATTTTAGTCAACCAATTGGTATAGAATTTATTGACCTCGCAGATTATATTGAGACAAAACTTAAGAAAAATGTTGACCTAGTCTCAAAAAATGGAGTAAAACAAAAATATTACCGCACTTTCGAATCTGAAATTATTTATGTCTAAAAGAGAACCAAATCTCCTCGTTGAAGATATAATCGACAGTGGTAAAAAAATACTGGAGTACACAAGTAATTTAACTTTCGAAGATTTCACTAAAGACGGAAAGACCATTGACGCAGTTATCAGAAATTTCGAAATCATTGGAGAAGCAGCAAATCGTTTGCCTGACGATTTCAAAGAAAATCATCCTGAGATTGATTGGTATCGAATCAGAGGTTTTAGAAATCGCATAGTACATGATTATTTCGGGATTGACTTCACAATTGTTTGGAAAATAAAAAATTCATTTCTCCCGTCATTAATTTCAAAATTAGAAACACTTATAGAGTAATGCTACTGCCACCAACATAGGGTTTGTCGCAAGCTGGGCTGGACAATCTATCTTCAGCATTTAATCGCTACCAATCATCGGCTATCGGGTTGACCGTTTAATAATTTGCTTTTCGTTTTCATTAAAATTACGTTCCTTTATGTGCATCGTCATGGGGTCTGACACAGCACCTATACCCAGCCTGCGGCAAGCCCCAGACGTTAGCTGTAACTTAGAACCGTCACTATTAATCAACAGAAATATGAAAAAGTTGAATTATTTATTTTGCTTCATAATACTTGTACTTTTTTATTCGTGTGACTCTAAAAACAAAACTGAATTCTACCTTCCGGCAGAGTGGGAACCACAGTCAGGTGTTATTGTAGGCGGACTTGAAGATACTGCCAGCTTTGAAATGGTAAGCGAACTCGCCAGAGAAATGAAAGTTTTCTGCCTTGTTTCTGATTCTACAATGGCAACTTACAAAAAGAAATTATCGGCAGTTGGTGTAAACTTAGATAGTATTCAGTTTTTGACTTCCGCAACTGAATTTAGCTATGCTCAGCGTGACGGGATAATCTTTTTAAAAAATGGAATAGGTGAAAAGAAGCTGGTAAATTTTGCATGGAATATGTATGGCTGGTATTTTGATTCTACAATTAAAAATTATATAGACAAGGATAAGAAAAAGAGGGAACTATACACTTCCGTTCATCTAAAGGCGTTTCCATATCCTGTAATTACCTCTTCTATGGTTAATGAAGGTGGCGCTATTGAAACAAATGGGAAAGGAACCATATTACAAGTAGAATCAGTAAACATGCATCGCAATCCAACTATGTCTAAAGAATTGCAGGAAACTGAACTAAAAAAGGTTCTTAATGTAAAAAAGATAATATGGCTAAAAGAGGGTGCGGCGGAAGACCCGTCTGGATGGGGAACATTAATAACAGAAAACTATTTTGGCATTGGAGTAAAAGGGCACTTAGATGAATTTTGCCGATTTGTAGATGAAAATACCATTTTAATTTCCTTCCCCGACTCCTTAGAAGCAGCAATTGACCCAGTTAAAAAAATAACGCTGGAGAGAATGAAAATAAACTACGAAATTTTAAAAAATGCTACTGATCAAGATGGTAAGCCATTCACTATTGTTAAAATGCCAGTACCTGATATTGATTACATGACTTTTGCATTAGACACAGTTAGTAAGAATAACGAAATAAAGTTCCTTTCACAACAAATTCTTTTTGAACAAAAACGTTTTTCGGTTGGCGACACCGTTCATTTTGTACCGTCTAGTAGTTATCTTAATTTTTTGATTACAAACAAAACAGTGTTTGAGGCGAAATACTGGACAGAAGGACAACCCGCAAGTTCTAAGGCAAAAGATGAGAAAGCGAAACAGATATTACAACATTATTTTCCAGATAAAAAAATACACCAAATAAATACAGCGAAAACTAACCACAATGGAGGTGGCCTTCATTGTTGGAGTATGCAAATACCTAAGTAATTTCATGAACTACAAAAGCTGCAGCTAACACGCCGTTGGAACATTTGCACCATTCCAAAACACCTTCTGCAGTTTGATAGCATATATCCAGCGTATCGCCTGACACATCTATGCCGCAGTACAATTTAGTTAGTTGTTTAATTGCTTTCATTGTTCATGTTTTTGATGTAAATAATTAAGTAAATTAGCCTAGCCAAAAGAATGGAAGAACAATTCTTACGTTGCTATCATCCTAGCACGAGCTTAAAGGCTCATCGAACTGTACAGCATAATGTAAGAAGAGGGTGGCAGGGATAAGCGTGTTAGAAAAGCTTATTGCTTATTGGGTTTGACTATCTTATTCTGCCCCCTGTTCTTTCAAAACATCATTGGTAAAACGTGTAGTAAATTTATTGAATTGTAAACATAGGATTGGGTTTTGTGCAAGTGTGGCTTGACAAACAAACATCAGCCAAATGCAAATCCAGGCTGTGATTCGGGCTCTACAAACAACTTTGAGTTTTAGTTCTTAATTTCAACTTTATATTTTCAACCTGCAGGCAGGCCAGCAGGAATTGTGGGCGGACGGAATACTATTTCCACACCAGCAAATAGCCCTGCCCGTTGTGTGCAAGGCCATGAGCAAACTTAAAACGAAATATCAAAAGACTAATGATGCGACAAAGAATAATAGGTTTTGACCTGGCAAGAGCTTACGCTATTTTTGGAATGTTCATTGTGAACTTCAATTTTTGCTTTGGCTCTTTTCAAGACAAATCACTAACGGGCCAGTTTTTAAATCTTTTTACAGGCAATTCAACAGCTATTTTTATTATTTGTGCAGGTATGGGAGTTTCACTAATGACAAGTAATCACCTAAACTATTCCCAACAAGACAAAGAAAAATACAAATCAATTATCTTAAAACGTTCTTGGTTCTTGTTTGCACTTGGACTGTTGCTTTATAATTGGTGGGCAGGCGACATTTTACATTTTTATGGAGGTTATATGCACATTGCCGCATTTATTCTCTTTGTTCCCAAAAGATATTATTTAATTGGTTGTCTTTTAGCAATCCTAATTTTTCATATTTTACTTTTCATCATTCCCATTTTTACAAGTTGGGATATGACCATTTTTAAATATGCAGATTTTTGGACAATTAAAGGTTTTTTAAGAAACACATTTTATAATGGTTGGAATTCCATTTTTCCTTGGGTTGCCTATTTCTTACTCGGAATGTGGCTTGGCAGAATTAATTGGAATGAACCAAAAATTAGAAAGCGTATTTTTGTTGCAGGCTTAACCTTTTTCTTACTCTTTGAAGGTTTGAGAAAATACGCACTATACAAACAGTTTGACCGACAAATTTTGGACTATATAAACTTTGACTATTTCCCACCTTACTTACCATTTATGATAATTACAGCATCGTTTGCTTTAATGGCAATAACTCTTTGTATTTGGATAGGAGAGAAATTTGAGAAAAATATAATTATTAAATGGCTGGCTGTCACAGGTAAAATGACACTAACTAACTATGTTCAACATTTGACAATTGGAATGTTAATTTTTCAATTTCTGACAGGCTCTAAATATACAGGTGGGTATTTACAAATGGGTAAAATACTTTCACCTACTTACATTTTGACATTTTCATTTTGTTATTTCGTAGCCAGTATATTTTTTAGTGTACTCTGGACAAAGAAATTTGGCAGAGGACCACTTGAAATATTAATGAGAAAGATATCAGGATGAAGAAGCCCTGCACACAACGAAGGGGTTTGGCAAAATGGGGGTGGACGAAATACTAATTCCCGAACTTCGCCAAGTCCCGAACGATGTATGCAATTTAAATTGAGCTAAACGTACAAAATGAAAAATATATTAATTATAGTAACCTGCTTTCTTTTTTTTAAAGTTTCTGGACAAGACACTAAAGCAAATTTTGACGGGAAAAAATGGGAAGCACCCTACACTCTTGATACTCCAAAAGGTTGGGATGTTGAACGCTTTCTAATTCCCATTGGGTTTGCACCTACAATACCTTACAAAGGTGTTGAGGATATTAGATTTACGCCTGGCTGGGCTAAAAAAGAAACTGATGAATATTGGAGCTACGCGTTTTTGTGGTATTTAGATGATACACCCAAATTTGACTCAAAAATCCTTGAGAAAAATTTAACAGCCTATTACACAGGACTTTTTAATATTAATACAGATAAAAGTAAAATCGACACTACCAAGTTAATACAAGTAACCGCTACCATAGAAAAAAGAAGTTCTGACAACGGAGATTCAAAAACTTTTCAGGGAACGGTGACTATGAATGATTACATGACTAAGAAACCAATAACTATAAATTTAATAATTCATATAAAATCTTGTGAGGGGCAAAAGAAGACTTTCGTCTTTTACGAAATTTCACCCAAGCCATATACCAACACTGTTTGGACTAGTTTACATCAATTATGGATTGATTTTAAATGCATGAAAAATCAGATCCCCTAAACTGCATACAATTGGGTTTTGTACAAGTGTGGCTGGACAAACAACTTTGAACTTAAGTTCTTAACTTCAACTTTATATTTTCAACCTGCCGGCAGGTCAACAGCGGTTGTGGGCAACCGGAATACTAATAGCAACCTGCATAAATCCCTGCTCATTGTACGCCTCTTCAGCAGCGGTTCAAACATATAGCGCAATTTTTAGAATTAATTAATGTTACACCATGCTGTAATATCCTCTTCCATGGAAAGGAAACTAAATCATCAATAAAAGAAAATACATAATAACTTTTGTTTGAAGCACTCGTTCAAGTTCGCTGCATTGAAAGAGCGAAACTTTAATCTTTTGTAGCTAACAAAAGGCAGCTTGCTAAGCATAGTTAAATCCGGATTCATCTCCCTCCCTCCGAAAAAAAATTACCGGTACTGGCTATTGCTTTTACCGGTAAAATTAAAACGAATTGTATGTTTAGCACAAAACCGTTACCCGCAAAAAAGTGGCAGAAATAGAAGTAGTATCTGCTGTAGTACTTTTGTTTTCACTGTTAAACAATGCTTCGAGTTCTTGCTGTAGTTGCCGGGCTTTGCCATTTTTTTCTGCTGCCTCAAAAGCATTCATTGTGGGGCCATAATAGTCTCTGAAAATCTGCACAAATGTTGTCGGAGAATAGTTGGCATTAAACGTAAACTGTTCCCTTTCAAAGGAAATATTTTCTTTGGATACACCTGCCTTTACAAAACGTTCTGTAACCTGATCCTCAATACCCCATAACATCGGGCTTACGAAACCTTCTGGCGGTGGTGGTGTATAAGCAGCACTTATCTTTAATATCTGGGCCACCAGTGTAGGATCTCCCGGAATCCAGTTACCCATTATAATGCGGCCTCCTTTACGGGTAACACGTACCATTTGTTTTGCCACATCAAATGGTCTAGGGGCAAACATAGCACCAAAGATGCTTACAACCAGGTCAAAACTTTCGTCTTTCAGTTCCAATAAATCAGCTGCGTTGCCTTCCTCGAAGACACAGTTACTGAGCCCTTCATTTTGTGCCCTGAGGTTTCCGGCTTTTACCAGGTTAGTTGCAATGTCAACACCTGTAACATTTGCACCAAGTCGTGCTTCGGGTATCGCCGTAGTGCCGTCGCCGCAACCAAGATCAAGTATATGCATACTCTTGGTAATACCCATGGTTGCCACCAGTTCTTCACCACTTTTTCTCATGGTTTCTGCAATGCGGGTAAAGTCGCCCTTTTCCCAAAGTGCCTTGTTTGGATTGATGGCGCTGCCGGTTAACTCTTTCTTTTCGGTTAATGTGCTGTCTACATTCATTGTTGTTGATTTTTTTGTGAAGCGTTACAAAATTGATATCCCGTGCTGTACACGGTTTTATTACAGCACAAAAGTATTTGTCTGTCAAAAAATTATTATTGCTGTAACGTCCAGAGATTTTGCTGAGGGGTTCAGGATGCAGGAAGTTGTTTAACCGCGGCAGGGGAAATACCAAAACGATCTTTAAAAGCACGACTGAAATGGGACAGGTTTTCAAATCCACTTTCAAATGCAGCTTCACCTACTGTTTTGACCTTATTGGCCAGCAGGAACATGGCCTGCTGCAAACGTTTTTCCAGTAACCATTTTCCGGGCGTACTGTTAAACTGTTTTTTAAAATCCCGTTTAAAAGCAGATAGACTGCGGTTGCAAAGAATGGCGTATTGCTCCAGCTTCAGGTTGAAGCAGTAGTTATCATTCATCACCCTATCCAGTGAAACGGATTGGGGTTCATTCATCAGGGAACAGAAATAAGAAATGGCTTCCAGATTTTGTGGGTTTCCTGCAATGTTTAAAATAAGTTCTCTGAATTTTAATTCCAACAGTGCCTGATCGGGTTCAGTGGTGCTGCTGAAATAGGCATACATCGAAACAAAAAACGCCTTTAGTATTTCTGTGCTGTTGAGGGCTATAACCGGGCTGTACTGTTGATTGGGTTTTATAATTGGAATCGGTCTTTTTTTAAGGGTATCACAAATGAATGCATCGGGTATAAAAAAAAGTACCACGCAAAAACCAATATCAAAAAACTGTTCCAGAATTATGGCACCTTTTCTAACCAGCACACAATTTCCCTCGCCTACCTCAAAAGAGCCATGGGATGAATGCCAGATTTTCTTTCCTTCTAATACATAAAAAATATAATTTTCATGACACCACAGATCTGCAAATTTGTTCTTCATTAACCGGGCTTCGGGCGGGCAGTTGAAAATGGTGATCAACGATTCACCACAGTTAAACTGGCGGCAATACTGAGGGTATTGCAATACTCTTTCCTGGAAATTAACCATGCCGTTTTTTTTGTAAGAGTAAATTTAAGAATTTATGTGCTTTGAAGTGCTGAAGCTGGAGAAACTAACCGAATTTATACTAAATTGAAATTTACATTTTCAAAGCATTGGATTAAAACTGATTCTGCTACGTTGGATGCGCATAACAAAATTATTGCTGGCAAGCGGGGCAGGACATTGAAACTTCAGCAGTTTGCATCCCTGTAAATTAGTTCACGCTTCAAGAATAATTACTTGGCTTTAGTTGTTATCTTCAATTTTTATATCAATATTGAGCAGTTGTTCCGGGCTGGACATTATAAAATATTCCGCCTGCAGCAATACTCGACCGCCAGCGCAAAGCTGTTGACCACTCATTTTACATTAATACATAAATAAATCTCCAATGACAGCGTCGAATAAAATACTTGATATGACACCCTTGGGAATGAAATTTACTGTTTTAAAAAATAGTGCACAAACAAACGGCAAGTCATTGGATTTGCACTGGGAATTATTACCCGGATGCAATATGAAAGACAGTTTGGTTCATCATCATCCCAATGCCATTGAAACTTATTCATGGACTCCTTCTCCGAAAAAAATATTCTATTTGAAAAGCAACATTAAAATAGGCTGCCCCGTGTTGTTGAAATGGGGCAGAACAACTATC
Source organism: Chitinophagaceae bacterium (assembly GCA_947483345.1). GTDB lineage: Bacteria > Bacteroidota > Bacteroidia > Chitinophagales > Chitinophagaceae > Ferruginibacter. Next base: position 9,708 of record CANKNL010000018.1, read on the forward strand.
CTGCTGATAGCCATTTTATCGACACACTACAAAATTTAAACAGACAATTAATAAATTAATATCGGCATATTGAAAACACAAACATTACAAATTGATAGACTCATTACTGAAAGATTGATTTTGATCCCATTTACAATACAAATTTGTAAAAATCTTATCCAAGATGATTTCAGTGATTTATATAAAATGGGGTTAAAAAAAGGCATCAGTTGGCCTGACGATGACGTTATAGAGACTTTACCTAAAATAATCAATAATTTATCCCGGGTTGAATCGCCTACCGGATTTGAATCTTGGATGATTATCAAAAATGATACTAAGGAAATAATTGGAGACCTGGGATTTAAGGGGTTTAACTATGAAGAAGGAAATGCGGACATTGGATATGGTATTATAAAAGAAGAAAGAAGAAAAGGTTTTGCAAAAGAAGCTGCAACCGAACTTATAAAATGGGCCTTTTCAAAAGAATTTGTAAAGGAAATAACGGCAACATGTTTAATAGATAATGCTGGTTCAATCAAGCTACTGAAGTCATTATATTTCATAGAGACAAAGAAAGATAATACAATGGCCTTCTGGTCACTGAAAAATAATTAACATCAAAGTAGAAAAACTACTGAAAGTGCTTTGACCTAAATTGCAATGACAGCTCTTCCGGCTATATTTGACCAGAGTGCCTTACTTAATTCTATAAAAATTATCAGTAACAGACCATGATCTACCAAAACTATTGTGAAACATAAGACCCATAAAAACATTTATGATTATGCAAAATAAAAGACGACTCATCATTGTGCTGGTAGTAGCATTCTTATTGCTCATTCCATTAATTGCAATGCAGTTCACAAATGAAGTTGATTGGACGCTGTTCGATTTTATTATAGCTGCTGTACTACTGCTTGGTACAGGTATGCTAGGCGAACTGGTTATGAGGAAAGTAAAAAAAACCAGGTTCCAAATTGCAATCTGTGTGGCTCTTCTGATATTGTTCCTCCTCATTTGGGCAGAACTTGCAGTTGGCATCTTCGGATCACCACTCAGTGGACAATAGACTAAAAGTAAAAGCTAAACACCACTGGCAACAACAGATTTGCCCTAAGGCTGGCCAACAGAATAACAATCGGCTGTTGTACTACTCTCAACTAATATCGGGCTTAATCGCATTCTACCTACCGGCAGGCAGGCAGGTTTGGCATTTAGTTGTTACCTTTATCCTTAGTTTTTTCCGAAGGATGCTTTGCACAATCAGCTTCAGTTGCCGTACAATTATAAAATACCAGCCCTGCGGCAAACCTCTTACAATTGTGGGAAGACATCAAATAACAGGACATTAAATAAACATATTAAATAAACATAAACATGAGCAATTCCAACGAAACCAAATGTCCTTTTCCACACGGACAAATGAAACAAACCGCAGGCGCCGGAGCTTCAAACAAAGACTGGTGGCCTAACCGAATAAATTTGGGTATACTTCGCCAACATGCTGCCTCTTCAAACCCCATGGACAAAGATTTTAATTATGCCGACGCGTTTAAGACATTAGATTTGAAAGCAATTAAAAAAGACATCTTTCAATTAATGACTACTTCGCAAGATTGGTGGCCTGCCGATTATGGACATTATGGCCCCTTGTTTATACGCATGGCCTGGCATAGTGCAGGCACGTATCGTATTTCTGATGGACGTGGTGGTGCTGGAACAGGTAATCAACGTTTTGCTCCGGTAAATAGTTGGCCTGATAACGGCAACTTAGACAAAGCCCGATTTTTACTTTGGCCCATTAAACAAAAATATGGGCATAAAATCTCCTGGGCAGATTTAATGATTTTAGCTGGTAACTGTGCATTAGAATCTATGGGATTTAAAACTTTTGGATTTGCCGGTGGCCGTGAAGATATTTGGGAGCCCGAACAAGATATTAACTGGGGTAATGAAACAGACTGGTTAGGCGATAACCGCTACAAGGGTGATAGAGAATTAGACAATCCCTTAGCAGCAGTGCAAATGGGTTTAATTTATGTTAACCCTGAAGGACCTAATGGCAATCCTGACCCGGTAGCCTCGGGAAAAGATATTAGAGAAACTTTTGCCCGAATGGCGATGAACGATGAAGAGACAGTGGCGTTAGTAGCAGGCGGACATACTTTTGGTAAAGCTCATGGCGCTGCAAGTGCCACTCATGTTGGCCGCGAACCCGAAGCTGAAAGTATTGAAGAAATGGGTATGGGTTGGAAAAACAGTTTTGGAACCGGTAAGGCTGGCGACAGCATTACCAGCGGAATAGAAGGTGCCTGGAAACCAAAACCAACTACCTGGGATAATGGCTATTTTGAAACCTTATTTAAATACGATTGGAAATTAACCAAAAGCCCTGCCGGGGCTCATCAATGGACACCAACTGATGACGCTGCAGCTACAACTGTAATAGATGCACACGACCCTAAAAAGTTTCATGCACCCATGATGACTACAGCAGACATGGCATTGAAAATGGATCCGGTTTACGAATCAATTTCAAGAAGATTCTTAGAAAATTTTGATCAATTCGCAGATGCCTTTGCCAGAGCCTGGTATAAATTAACCCATAGAGATATGGGCCCACTAACCCGTTATCTTGGTGCTGAAGTTCCCCAGGAAGTATTAATTTGGCAAGACCCGATTCCTGCAGCAAATAGCGCATTAAGCGACAGCGACATCACCACTTTAAAAAATACAATTTTATCAAGCGGCCTTTTAATTACTCAATTAGTGTCTACGGCCTGGGCTTCGGCTTCTACATTCCGTGGTTCTGATAAACGTGGCGGTGCCAATGGTGCCCGTATTCGTTTGTCACCTCAAATAAATTGGGAAGCTAACAATCCAACTCAATTAAAAACAGTATTAACTGTTTATGAAAAAATACAGAAAGAATTCGGCAAAAATATTTCTATGGCCGATCTGATTGTATTGGGTGGATGTGCTGCCATTGAAAAAGCAGCAAAAAATGCAGGGCATAATTTTTCTGTGCCGTTTACACAAGGCAGAGCTGATGCAACTTTAGAACAAACTGATATAGCCTCATTCGCAGTATTAGAGCCAAAAGCTGATGGATTCAGAAATTATAAAAATGCAAATTGCATTTCTGTTACCGAAGACATGTTGGTAGACAAGGCTCAACTACTAACTTTAACAGCACCCGAAATGACAGCTCTGGTTGGCGGTATGCGGGTGTTACATGCAAACTTTGATGGTTCTAAGCATGGTGTGTTTACAAAAAACACGGACTCACTTACTAATGATTTCTTTGTTAATTTATTAGACTTAGGTATAGTTTGGAAGGCCACTGACGACACCGGCGAATTTTTTGAAGGACGTCATCGTGTAACTAAAGAAGTTAAGTGGACGGCTACTCGCGCCGACCTGATCTTTGGTTCACATTCCGAATTACGTGCCATAGCAGAAGTATACGCCAGTAACGATTCGAAGGAAAAATTTGTAACCGATTTTATTACAGCCTGGGATAAGGTAATGAATTTGGATAGGTTTTAAAGTATTTTTTATCTACACTGTTTTGGTAGGTTAACACATTTTGCAAGCCCATTTATAAACTGCACTATCTCCCACACTGATAAAAGTTTATAATTGAGCTTGCAAAACCTGCCGGTGTTATACTTTCATAAATTTAGTCATCGTCTTTGCCATTTTTCCTGTCCCTTTCCGGCTTTCGGATATCATCCTCATTGCCACTTTTGTGACAGGAAACACAATTGGTGATATTATAAATCCCTTCTTCATTATGCTTTGACATCATGTTGCTTTCTGAATGTTCATGACAGCCGTAACAGGTATAAGAAGTAAACTTATTATTTACATGGCAAGTGTTGCATGATACATGGTGATTTTGGTCGAGCTGAAAATATGTTGAATGGTTAAAAGTAGAAGGCACCCATTTACTTGTACTATGACATGTAATACAGCCGGTTGTCAATAACGGGTGATAAGAATCTGTTGGTTTTTGGTGGCAGGAGGTACAGTTGGTTTTATCAACACCCTGTATCATATCATGATCAAATTTGCCTGACAATTTCCAACCTGAACTCATATGACAACTGCCGCAGTTTGAAGTTAATTGTTTATGCAGATGATCACCAGGCTTGTTATGACAACTGACACAATTAACTAAAATACGTTGAGATAACAGGTCATGCTTAAAACTACTGATCAGCTTTCCGGGCTTTATGCCTTTATGATCAGTATGACAAGAAGCACATTCCTGATTAGCAAGATGTTGATGGAATAAGGGTTTCATATTAGTGCCCGTGGTGTTCATGCCTTGTAAAGTATCTTTACCAATGTCGGACAATTTATGACATGACACACATTTGCTGTTTGATATTCCCGAAAATATCGTGTGACACAACAGGCATTTATTATTTAAATCCTGATGCCCTTTCACCAATTCCCCCGGATTGATCATGGCATGAGGGAACTGGTAACAAAGCCCCAGGCATAAAATTATTATCGCCACAATGATTGCTCTTGTCATTTGCTAAACATGATAATGGTGATCAAATGCAACAGTACTAATACGCCTAATAATAAAGTAATGGGCAAATGAACTATTCGCCACTTTTTCATTAAATCAACGGTAATAGAATCAAAGAATAATATTTTATCTGCTTCTGCTTTACTGCTGCCTGAATTAATTAATACCAGGTTTCTTTCTTTTAAAGATTCATTCGCTTTCTTTAAAATAAATTTACCAACTAACCCACTTCCCACAGTAATTAATAACATGACTATTGCAAGCCATGGTAACCATGCATTGAAATGAATACCTGCATGAACAAGCAGCATTATTGAACCAGCCCATGCCAGGTATTCATGCAGCATTAAAAGATTTTTAGGTGACCCCGATGCAATTATTTTACGTTTCCTTAAAGAATACATGAACGAGAGGAGAATAACGATAGTACCAACAGTACCCAGATAACGACCAATAAATACTAAATCTAACTGGTGAAGAATAAAATCAATTCCAATAGCAATAAAAATCATTAACGCATACCACTGGATAAAGGGTAGAAAATGTTTTACTAGTAATGGCTTTTTCATAGCTGTATACTTTAGTCATCTTTTTCTTTATCCCCATTTTGTATTGGTGTAGGAATTGTTGACTTAATTGGAAGTTGTGCTTTTATTAAATGCATGTTTGTTTTAAACATGGCCATTTTGAGTAAAGGTGCCATGTAATAATGATAATAAAGATGACGAATGTCATACCTGTGCAACTTTGCTGATTACTGTAAAATGCAGCACCCCTAACCGCTCAAGGCCATGACATTTTTGCTTTAGATTTTTGTGGTGATTGGGGTTGCAAAGCGTGGTATTCCAATATAAGTATATGGGTAAACCTATAGCGAAGCTGATTTTTCTCAAACCAGCTTCATAAAAAATGAGCCCCACATGAATTTATGTATTGAAATCAACTATCCGCTTTTGGAAAATGGAGAAGCAGTTACACCTGTACCGCCACACTATGTACAGCAGCTGCCATTTCCTTAATCAGTTCAGGGTTTTTCTCTATGGCATTGCCTACAACAATTACATCAGCACCCGCCTTACAATTGAGGTAGGCTTTTTCGGGTTCAATAATACCCCCTCCAATAATTAAAGGCACTTCAATAACGGCAGCCACTTTGGCAATCATCTCTTCGGTAATGGCACGTTTGGCACCACTGCCGGCATCCATATAAATTAATTTCATACCAAGCATTTCGCCAGCCATGGCTGTACAAACAGCAATCTCATTTTTATCGGCAGGTATTGGCAACGCATTGGAGATATACGAAACCGTTGTTGGTGCACCCCCATCAATCACCATATAACCGGTAGGTAAAATCTCAAGTCCGCTTTGCTTTACAACCGGTGCCGAAACAACATGCTGTCCAATCAACAGATCGGCATTACGGCCACTGATAAGCGATAAATACAATAAGGCATCGGCATATTTACTGACCTGGTTAGGACTACCCGGAAAAAGTATGACGGGTATGTTACAACTGCGTTTTATCAACTGCACACAATCATCTAAATAATTGGAAATAACCAAACTGCCGCCAACCAACAGATAGTCTACGTTGGCACTAATAGCCAGCTCAATTAACGGCTCAAGATTGCGGTCGTTTACCTTATCCGGATCAATTAATACGGCAAATGATTTTTTATGCTGCTGCTTTCGCGCTGTTAATGAATGGTAAATCCCTTTGGTCATCTCCGCTCTGTTGTTTTCATGCAAAAATGTATAAAAATTAGTTCTTATGGAAATATAAGACTTAAATAAAACGGTTAATGCTGCAAATTCGTACATTTTCTGCCTAATTTTGACATGATGCTGAATATTAATGACGAGATTAGGTTTAAAACAGCCAGAAGTGGTGGCAAAGGAGGCCAAAATGTAAATAAAGTGGAGACCATGGTGGAAGGCTACTGGCATATTGCCTCATCGGCACTAATTACTGATGAGCAAAAAACAGTATTGTTGCAAAAACTCGGTAATAAAATAAATACAGAAGGATTTTTACTGGTAAAAAGCCAAAAAGACAGGTCGCAGTTGAGCAATAAGCAGGATGTGATAAAAAAAATGAATGCCCAGGTCATTAAAGCTCTTATTAAGCCTAAACCCCGAAAAGCCACCAAGCCAACAAAAGCGGCCAAAGAAAAAAGAATAGACCTAAAAAAGAAGATCGGCACACTAAAGGATTTTAGAAAAAAAATAGGCCGCGATATCTGGTAAATGAACAATTATGATAACCAAACTGCTTATCCTGCCTTTATTTTTTGCTGTAACTTTTACTGGTAACAAACAGCAAAACAGCATGGCGGCAGCAGACCATTCCGGTACCCTTAAAATTACTTTTATTAATACCGTTAAAGGTGAACCCATTCAATTAAATACCGGTAACTATACAAACCCATTTGCCGAAGTATACAGCATATCTAAATTTAAATACTACATCAGTGATGTTACACTTTCCTCATCCGGTATTAATTTCCGGCAACAGGAAAGTTATCATTTGATTGATGAAAATAATAGCGCTTCTTTAAGTTTTAGTTTTTCGCTAACAACCAATACCTATCAATCCATCTCTTTTTTGTTGGGCGTTGATAGTATTAAAAATGTTAGTGGTGCACAAACAGGTGACCTCGATCCGTTAAACGATATGTTCTGGACCTGGAACAGTGGCTATATCATGGCTAAGATGGAAGGCAAATCATTGCAGTCGAAAGTGGTTAATAATAAAGTTGAATTTCATATTGGCGGATTTTCGGGAACACATAATGTGTTGAAAAAACTGCAGTTTAATTTTTCTGCAAACCAAATACTGCAAATTAAAAAAGATGGGCTCAGCGAAATTATCATACAAGCTGATTTTGATACCTGGTGGCAGAATCCCAATGATATCCGTATAGCCGAAACGCCCATTTGCAGTGTTCCGGGTGCGTTGGCAAAAAAAATCGCAGACAATTACAGTAACATGTTTACCATAAAAAATGTTATCAATCATTAAATTGAAATCAAGGATCATCATATGGCTGTGCACGGGTATTATACTGTTTATATTTTTGGTGGGAGCCGGAAAAAAAACAAGTATTACACAACAGCTGGATGCCCCTGAAAATCCCATTTATCTGGAATTTAAAATTCCGGCTGGCTGGCCCAAACCGCCGGCTAATATCTATGCCAATAACCGGTTAACAGAGCAAGGTTTTCAATTGGGGAAAAAATTATTTTACGATGGCCGGCTAAGTAAAGATGGCCATTTCCCCTGCGCCAGCTGTCATCAACAGTTTGCTGCTTTTGCCAACTACGACCATGATTTCAGCCATGGTTTTAAAGACGCTTTTACCACCCGAAATGCACCGGCACTATTTAACCTGGCATGGATGACAAAACTACATTGGGACGGTGGTATAAACCATATTGAGGTACAACCGCTGGGGCCTTTAACATCGGTTATTGAAATGGCAGAAACCCTTGATAGCGTATTGTACAAATTAAAAAAAGATAGCGTCTACCCAAAACTCTTTAAGGCTGCTTTTGGAACTACAGAAATTAACAGCCAGCGTATGCTGAAGGCAATAGCACAATTTACCGGTTCCATTATATCGGCCAATTCAAAATATGATAAAGTGCAAAGGGGTGAAGCCAAGTTTACGTTAAGCGAAGAAAATGGTTTTGCCCTTTTTAAAACAAAATGTGCCCCCTGCCATAAAGAACCGCTTTTTACCGACAACAGTTTTAGAAACAACGGCCTATCTGTAAATCCTTTTTTAAAAGACTATGGGCGGCAGCGTATAACCAACGATAAAAACGATTCACTTAAATTTAAAGTGCCCAGCCTGCGTAATATCATGCTCACGTTTCCATACATGCATGATGGCAGATTGTATTCTTTAAGCGCCGTTATAGATCATTACCGTAGCGGCCTCATCACCACACAACCTACTTTAGACCCACTGCTGGTAAACCGCATACCCATCAGCAACAACGAAAAAAATGAACTGCTGTATTTTTTAAATACGCTAACCGATACCAGCATGACCAAAGCGGCCAGGTTTGCCCAATAACCGGGTTTTTCTTATACAACAGAGAATAAAAATGGCCAACTGTATTTAAAAATTATAAAGGTAAATTTGAACTTAAATTATACAAGCAGTTGAGCAGTATTAAAAAATTAGCAGGTCAAACGTTGTGGTATGGTGTACCCACTATTGCCAGCCGCTTTTTGGGCTATTTAATGAATATGGCATTGCCTTTTTTTATTGCCATGCCCGAAAAAACTGCCGACCTGGTACAGGTGTACACCCTCATTCCTTTTTTAAATGTATTGTATGCCTATGGATTAGAGACGGCCTATTTCCGTTTTTCTCAAACCCATGATAAGCAAAAACTGTATAACACCCTGTCGCTTTCATTATTATTCAGCAGTTTAATTTTTACTGTTATTTTATGGCTTAGTAAAGAGGCACTCGTAGAGGCAACCGATCTGCAGCAACATCCCAATTATATGCTTTGGATGATTGCCATTATTGCGGTAGACAATTTAAATACATTACCCTTTGCCAAACTACGGCAGGAGAACAGGCCAAAGCGATATGCATTTGCCAGGGTGGCCGGTATTGTTTTAAATGTTTCTGTTGTGATCCTTTTTCTGGGCGTGATCCCAAAAATATTACAAACAAATCCAGATCATTTTTTAAGCCATATCTATAACAAAGATTTTGGATTGGGCTATTATTTACTTGGCAATCTCTGCGGGAGTCTGTTTACGTTAGTTGTATTATCCAAAGAGCTTAAACAGATCAGAATTCAATTCGATTTTAAACTTTGGAAAGAAGTGATGCGCTATAGTGCACCATTGATCATCGTGGGATTGGGCGGCATGGTGAATGATGTTCTTAGTCGTTTAATTTACCGCCATGTGGTGGATCTGCCGCAAAATCAGGCCGATCATGAACTGGGTATTTTTGCCAATATTTTCCGCATTGCATTACTCATCACCATCCTGATACAGGCATTTCGTATGGCTGCCGAACCTTTTTTCTTTAATAAAAGTAAGGA
>CANKNL010000019.1 GCA_947483345.1 Chitinophagaceae bacterium
CAACCGGCTTTATGCATAATCGTGTACGCATGATCGTTGCTTCCTTTTTATGCAAACATCTATTGCTCGACTGGCGTTTGGGTGAGGCTTATTTTGCTGAAAAATTACTCGATTTTGATCTGGCTTCAAATAATGGAGGCTGGCAATGGGCCGCAGGCAGTGGTTGTGATGCCGCCCCTTATTTTAGAATATTTAACCCTTATCTGCAAACAAAAAAATTTGATCCAAATCTGGAATACATCAATAAGTGGGTGCCCGAATTGAATACATTATTGTATCCTAAACCCATAGTTGAACATGTGTTTGCCAGAAACCGTTGCCTGGACGTATACCGGAAAGCGTTAAAAAAATAATTACCTTAAAAAAAAGATCCATTAAACCTGGGATTAACCACGTTGTTGTAAATGGAGCCGAACCTGTAATTGATACCGATATAGGTGCTTAAGCCTTTCTGCGTGGCATATTGCCTGTTTCTTGTTAACAGGTCATCTCTCGAAAAAGACTTGCGTGGTATATTGGGATAAATACCTTTTGTAAAATTGGCGAAGCTCGACAGTTCGAGCGTTAAACCTTTTACCAATCTTATTTCAATATTGCCACCAAGAGAAAATGTATTGATGTTCTTACCTTTAAAGACAATGCTGTCTTTAGAAAAAGAATTTAGAAAATTATCCCAGGACGCATTGAAATTTACATTACCCCATTTTTGTATAAATCCTACATTTAATGACAGGGTATGCTGAAAAATGACATGTTCGGGCGAATCGTAAAAGCCCGAGTCTATAAAATTATTGAGCTGTGGCCCAATCCGATAAAAAATGGTGATGGATTTTTTTACAGCTTCTTTGTAAGGGAAAAAGCTATACTCGAGAGCGGGATTAAAAGTAAATTGAAAATCATAATTGCTATAGGTACTGTGGCTTATACCTGTATATCCCCCAGCAGACCAATGGTTATTTAAACTTTTAACTACCGTTGTATACAGGCCGGCATTATTATTTGAAAACTTGCTGATATCGCCATCAATATTATACGTGGTATTACTTCTGAAAAAATTGGCACTTAAATTAATTTTTAATTTGTCAGTGACTCTGGTAGCTCTTAACCTGCCAGATAACCTGGTTGATTTGCTAAAATCATCAGATTCAATATTTCCACTAAAACCGAGATTAAAAACCCAAAAATTCCATTTATCTTTTTTAGTGCTTAAGGCATTTAAGGCCTGATCATTTTTTGAAACCGGCACACTGATATTTAATTTTTTTGCCAGTGAGGTCTATGCTACAAACCTCGTTAATCCGATCTTTAAAAAACGCACCAGGTTTTCCCTGTATTCTGCATCGGTATCTACACTGCTTCTATAAAATTTCAAAGTATCTTCCATGCCTTTAAAATTTTCCTGTCCGGATAAGAATAATTTTATTTCATTACCACCCGAGCCGGTTGATTGTGAAGTGATCATGATAAACACATTGGCTAAAAAACGATCAGGTACAAAATCTACATAAGTGATTTCTGTTTTCACAAAACTCATATCACACCAGGCATTGCAATCGACAAAAACTTTTATTTCATCTGTATGACTCAATTTGTTTTGTGCTGAAAGAGAAGCCGGAATTGAAACCAGGATAAAATAAAGCAAGCCACATCTTTTTCTCATGTAAGTTCGGTTAGAATGAAATAGGGCTTAAAAATATTTCATTGCACTCAAGGGTTTTGGTTTTATTTGTACTTTGATAAATATTTAACAGTTGCTGTACAGCCTTTTTGCCGGTCTCTCCCAAATCAATCGAATAATGGTTTACATATAGTTCAATGTGTTTACGTATAATATCTTCTGCCATTTCCTGTGCATGGTTTTTTACATAAGCGGTCAATGTTTTATAATGATGCGCATAGGCGTATTCAATACTTTTCCTGATGAGGTCATCAACCTGTAAACCGATCAACCTGTTAACCGATCGGTTTATAACTATGCCGCCAAGCGGAATTGGTAAATTTGTTTCTTTTTCCCAATACTCGCCCAGGTCAATGATCTTATGCAATCCCTTTGCTTCATAGGTGAAGCGGTTTTCATGAATAATTACACCGAGACCTTTTTCGGCTAACACATAGTTTTCAATGTCATCGTACCGGAGAAAAACTTTATGCGTACAATTGGGATAGGCTAATGAAAAAAGTAAATGAGCCGTAGTTAGTTCTCCGGGGATGGCTATCATTTCATCATCAATATGAGTAGTTTTTAATTTCTTGTTTTTAATTAACAACGGCCCCACGCCGCTTCCCAAGGCACTTCCGCTATTTAAGACCATGTAATTTTCAAGTGCCAGTGGTAGTGCGCCGTAACTGAGTTTGGTGATATCCAGTTTCCCCTGCAAGGCCCATTTGTTAAGGGTTTCTACGTCTTCCAAAAATACCTCAAAGGATAAATCACCGGTATCAATTTTATGATTTACCAAGGCATCAAAAATAAAAGTGTCGTTTGGGCAGGGAGAGAATCCTAAGCTGAGTTTCATTTTAATAATTAAGCCGTTAAGCCTTTAATCAGTTTTAAAAGTGTGCTGTTTAAATTAACGATGGCTTCTGTCATCATCCATTTTGATTTGTCCCTTTCGCCAACAGTGTTGGAAACGGAACGGATTTGTAAAAAAGGAATTTTTTCCTGTAAACAAACATAATGTAAGGCAGCCCCTTCCATCGTTTCAATATCTGCATTAAAACTGCTGATAAACTGTTGTTTTTGCAACTCACTATCACTCACTTTATTTACTGTTATGGCATTTACGGCAGATAAATTTAAATCTGTCAGGTTATCTGTCGAATTGATCAGCCATCCTTTTTCAAAAGGGAATTCATTTTTATTAACAAGTTCAGTTTCAAAAATGGGCATATAATTTTCTTTTACTTCAAAGCCTAGGTCAGCAAAGCAGTCTTGTTTTACAAATACTGTTTGTCCTAAAGCAATCTGGCTATTAAAACGGCCTGCTATGCCCGCCTGTATGATCAGGTCATAAGTCATCTGGTGGATGCGTTTTTGCAAATGATAGAGTGTTGAGGGTATGCCAATGCCCGTTATCAATATATCAATTTGTGGATGGCCCGAGACAAAGGGCTCAATTTCGTGGTCTGTAGCAGCAATTAATAAAATTTGCATGGTACAAATTTCGTGTTTACACTTCATATTTCAGGATTTAGCTGCTACCTTTGCCGAAATTTTTTAAATTAATGGTTTACATCACCAGGCTTGAACATTTTAATGCTGCTCATAAATTATTTAACCCGGCATGGAGCAGGGAAAAAAATGAGGCTGTTTTTGGTAAATGTGCCAATGAAAACTGGCATGGGCATAATTTTGAGTTATTTGTTACTTTAAAAGGGGAGCCAAACCCGGATACTGGATTTGTTTACGATGTAAAAAAACTGAGTATCATTGTAAAGGAACAGGTGATAGATAAACTTGACCACAAGAATCTGAATGTAGATGTTGCATTTATGCGGGATAAACTTTGCTCTATCGAAAACCTGGTCATTGGTATCTGGCATGAATTGGTACCTCATCTTCCGGCCGATGTTCAGTTGCATTGTCTTAAATTATCGGAAACGCCCCGTATTTATGTTGAATATTATGGCCCTGATGCCAGGATTTAATTTTAGTTTAAAGCAAACAAATCCTAACTTTATTTGTAATTAACTTTCAATAGTTGATGTGTTTGAACAGCAGACTTCTGTTTTAGCCTTCAATGAATTATGTTCAGATTTTTTACTGTGTGGAGTTACAACAACTGGTGATGTTTTTATGTTATAAATGTAATCATGAGTAAAAAAGTAGCAGTTTATCGTAAAGAGCATTTTAATGCAGCTCATCGTTTAAATAATCCCAAGTGGGATAAGGCAACCAATGAGCAGGTATTTGGCAAATGCAACAATCCGCATTTTCATGGGCATAATTATGAACTGGTTATAAAAGTTACCGGTGAGCCTGATGAGGAGACCGGCTATGTCATTGATTTGAAAGTATTAAGTGAACTGGTTCAGGAAAATGTGATTGAACGTTTTGATCATAAGAATTTAAATGAAGATACAGCCGAGTTTAAGCATGTAAACCCCAGCGCAGAAAATATTGCTATTGTGATTTATAATATTTTAAGGGATAAAATTGATTTAAAATTTGATCTGCAAATTCGGCTATATGAAACAGAAAGGAATTTTGTGGATTACCCGGTAAACTAAAATGTGATTATGTTGTTTAACAAAAAAAATAATTAATGGCCTATAAAAAAATTGAGCAGTATGATGAAGATACCACATCGGGGCTCATGACAAATTACCGAAACGTTTTAGACTTGCTTGGTGAAGACCCAAACAGGGAAGGATTGGAAAAAACGCCTGAGCGATTGGCTAAGGCTATGCAGTTTCTTACACAGGGCTACAGCCTTGATGCCAATGCCATTTTAAACTCGGCCAAATTTCGTGAAGAAGTAAGTGAAATGATCATTGTAAAAGACATTGAATTGTATAGCATGTGCGAACATCATATGTTGCCTTTTTATGGGAAAGCCCATGTAGCCTATATTCCAAATGGCTATATAACCGGCCTTAGTAAAATTGCCAGGGTGGTTGATGCTTTCAGTCGCCGCCTGCAGGTGCAGGAAAGATTAACACACCAGATCTTGAATTCGATAAAGGAAACCTTAAATCCATTAGGTGTAGCGGTTGTTATTGAAGCCTCGCATTTATGTATGATGATGCGCGGTGTGGAAAAGCAAAACTCAGTAACTACCACCTCTGCATTTTGGGGCGAGTTTGAAAAAAATGAAACCAGGAGTGAGTTTGTGAAGTTGATCAGTGCTAAATTGCATTGAGAAAAACGTAAAAGCTAATTAAAAATCCCTCAATTTGAGGGATTTTTTGCGTTATTTGTATTCTAAATGGATAACCATGAAACAGGCATATATATTTCCCGGCCAGGGCTCGCAGTTCAGTGGGATGGGAAAGAACCTATACGATTCAAATACAGAATCGAAAGAGCTGTTTGAGCAGGCTAATGATATTTTGGGATTTCGGATTTCGGATATCATGTTTACAGGTTCTGATGAAGATCTGAAACAGACCAATGTAACCCAACCGGCTATTTTTTTACATTCGGTAATTGCTTTTAAAACATTGCCTGATACAAAACCGGATATGGTAGCCGGACATTCTTTGGGAGAGTTCTCGGCTTTGGTTGCTAATAGCAGCTTAAGTTTTGAAAATGCTTTAATGTTGGTTTCCATCCGGGCACAGGCCATGCAAAGGGCCTGTGAAATGAATCCATCAACCATGGCGGCAGTTTTAGCTTTGGCACAGAACAGGGTTGAAGAGATTTGTGAGGAGGTAATGAGAGAAACCGGGGAAGTTGTTGTGCCGGCAAATTATAATTGTCCGGGCCAATTGGTTATCAGCGGTTCGGTAAAAGGAATTGAAATAGCCTGTGAACGCATGAAAGCTGCCGGAGCAAAACGGGCATTGATCTTACCGGTAGGAGGTGCCTTTCATTCTCCTTTGATGTTACCTGCAAAAGAAGAACTGGCTGCAGCCATTGATGCCACACATTTTAATGAACCTTCCTGCCCGGTTTATCAGAACGTGGTGGCAAAAGCTGTTACCGATCCTGCTGCCATTAAAAGAAATTTAATTGATCAGTTAACGGGTGCTGTTCGCTGGACGCAATGTGTAGAAGCTATGATTACAGATGGCGCCACACATTTTACAGAAGCCGGCCCGGGTAAAGTTTTACAGGGGCTGGTGATGAAGATTAATAAGGACATGGTAACCGATGGGGTAAATTAAAAATGAAAAGGGGTTTTACATCATGTAAAACCCCTTTTCATTTTAACTAAAATCGTTTAAAGATTATCCAGTGCCCCATTCATGCTCCTAACAGCCTCAGCACTTTTATTAAAGGCAGCCTGTTCTTCATCATTGAGTTTATAATCAATAATCTTTTCTATACCGTTTTTGCCAATCACAACAGGCACACCAATGCAAATATCTTTTTGTCCGTATTCACCATCCAGGTAAACGCAACAAGGGAATAATTTTTGCTCATCTCTTACAATACTCTCTACCAAGGCTGCAACAGCAGCTCCCGGCGCATACCAGGCCGAAGTGCCTAATAATCCGGTAAGTGTGGCGCCACCAACCATGGTATCTGCAACAACTTTTTTCAACATTTCGGTATCTAAGTAATTAGAAACCGGTGTTCCCTGATAAGTTGCCAATCTGGCCAAAGGAATCATGGTGGTATCGCCATGACCGCCAATAACCACGGCTTGTAAATCGGTAGCCGTACAGCCCATGGCTGTTGACAAATAGTATTTAAAACGGCTGCTGTCTAAAATGCCGCCCATGCCTATAATTTTGTTCTTTGGTAAGCCACTGGATTTTAATGCCAGGTAGGTCATTGTATCCATTGGATTACTCACAATAATAATAATGGCATTGGGTGAATGCTTTAAAATGTTTTCTGTTACCGATTTTACGATACTGGCATTAATGCCAATCAATTCTTCCCTGGTCATGCCGGGTTTACGTGGAATACCCGATGTAATAACAGCCACATCGGTTCCGGCAGTTTTAGCATAATCATTTGTACTGCCGGTAATATTGGTATCAAAACCAAGCAGGGTGGCGGTTTGCATCATGTCCATGGCTTTTCCTTCTGCAACGCCTTCTTTAATATCTAATAAAACCAGTTCGTTACAAAGTTCCTTACGGGCAATATTGTCGGCACAGGTAGCACCTACGGCCCCGGCTCCAACTACAGTTATTTTCATATATATTATTTTAAAATTGTCTGCCCGGCTGAATGCCGTTTGGACGAAAAAAAATTATTTACAATGCAAAGGTAATTAATTACCAACTCAGGAAAAATGGATTTTTAAATTCAAAAAGAAAGGTTTTTGCAGTTGTTTTTTAGCTTTTAACGGTTTGCTGTGATTCTTTGGTTTGGTTTTGGTTGTACCGGTCATATAATGAATACCTATGGTTAAATTCTTTCTGGCCATTCTACTGATTTGTTTGCAAGGCAACAGCTTTGGATCAAATCAGCTTCCTGATTTTACTGTACATGCCGACAGCCGGAAAAATACGGTGTTGATCCAATGGCAAAATAAATCTGACGATATAAAAATGTACATTTTACAACACAGTTTGGATAATACGTTATGGCAGGATATGGCTCTGCAGGCGATCAATCAAAATACAGAAATACGGTCATTTTATTTTGTAGATAAAAAAGCCACAACGGGGTTTAATTATTACCGTTTAAAATGTATGTTGTTCAATGGGCTAACAGAATTTACACAAAGTAAAATGGTTAATATGGCCGGATCGCTTAATAACTGGATCTTATATCCGGTACCTGTGAAAGATTGGCTAACGATTGACTACAGGGGAAACGAACCCATAAAAGGGGTTGTTCATATTATTTTACAACAAAGTTCGGGAAGGATAATTACCCGGCTGAGAAGCGCTTCATGTTATACCCATATTCTGATACCGGTTAATAATTTGGGCAAAGGCATTTATGATATAAGAATCATTGTACAAGGTATAATCGTATGGGATCAGCGGGTTATAAAATAAGCCTGATTATAGCAATGCTGCAATTTTTTCTACCGGTACGCTGCCTTTAAAATGCTCCAGAAAATTCCCTTTCTTATCATAAACATATACATCGGGGATGGAATGAATTTTAAAAAATGCAGGTAAAAAAGTTGTCGACTCTCTGGCTATTGTGATGTTTGGATAATCAGCAATCTTATAATCGGTATAGAACTTTTTTATAGACTGATAATCCAGTATGGATATCATAATAATCTGTGCTTCTTTCAACAGCTCAATTTTGGCAATTAAATTCTTAGTTTCCTGGTGACAATGATCACAATCGGGGTTAAAAAAGAAAAAAACCGTAGGCTTTTTTTTAATCAGATCAGTTTTAGTAAAACCAGTACTGTCGGGTATTTTGGTTATTTTAAATGCAGGGATAGTCGGAAATTTCATATACATCAAACTGGTGTCGGTTTGTGCGGCGGCATTGAAAACAATAAATAGCCCAAATAGCAAAATTCCCAATCTTTTCATCTTTTATTTTTTGTAAATTTAAATACTTTGTTTTAAAATAGCTTGTTAAGCCTAAAATAACACGCTAATACTGAATTTCGGATTTAGCCTTACTATACCTACTTTTGCAAACTCCCGATAGGTATCGGGATAAAATTATGTTATTATGGCAACAACAGCAGATGTGCGTTCAGGATTGATCATCAAAGTAGATGGCAGCCTGTATACCGTTATAGAATTTGGGCAGAATAAAACAGCCCGGGCAGCAGCCAAAGTTTGGGCAAAATTGAAAGGGGTTGATAACAACCGGTCTATTGAAATAACCTGGAATAGTGGTGAAACCATCTTTCCGGTAAGGGTTGAAAAGAAACCATACCAGTATTTATATAAAGATGATACCGGGTATAGTTTTATGGATACCGAAACTTTTGAACAGATTACTGTTGCAGAAGCGATGATTGATGCCCCAAGGTTTTTAAAAGACGGGCAGGAAGTATCGGTATTGATCAATGGTGAAACCGACCTGCCAATGGGGGTTGAACTGCCAGATAAAATTGTTTTACTTGTAACTTACAGCGAGCCGGGTATGAAAGGTGATACCGCAACCCGTACTTTAAAACCGGCAACAGTTGAAACCGGGGCCACTGTAAATGTGCCATTATTTGTGAATGAAGGCGAACTCATCAGGGTAAATGCAAAGACTGGTGAATATGTAGAAAGAGTAAAAGGGTAAAGTAAAAATATTATAGGAAATGGGTAAATGTAAATGCATTTACCCATTTTTAATTAGTGTAATATTTGGCTATTTTACCCCATTTTTGGCCAAATTCAGCGTTTTTTAAGCTAAAATTGCCATTTTTTACTGTTTTTTTAAAATTTAGCTTGCAGTTATGATTAATCTTACCCTATCTTAGCAGCCCGTTATAAAACCAATTAACTACTTAAATAATCTACATGGACATCAAGCAAATCCAGGAGTTAGTAAAGCTCATCAATAAAACCAATATTGGCGAAATTACCATTGAGGAAGAAGGGGTTAAAATTACCGTGAAACAGAAAAAAGATCCGGTACAGCATATTATTGCCGGTGCTGCTACGGCGTCATATACACCAGCGCCTGTTGCAACCCCTGCCCCTGTATCTGCCGCACCGGTAGCCGCAAAACCTGCAGAACCAAAAGCAGATAATCTGGTAACCATTAAAAGTCCGATGATTGGTACGTTTTATCGCCAGGCAGGGCCCGGAAAGCCAATTCTGGCAGGAGTAGGAGATGAAGTAACCGCTGGAAAAGTTGTTTGTATCATAGAAGCCATGAAACTTTTTAATGAAATTGAAAGTGAAGTAAAAGGTAAAATTGTAAAGGTTTTGGTAGAGGACGCCAGTCCGGTAGAATATGATCAGCCATTGTTCCTTGTAGATCCTTCTTAAGTAAAAAGTGAAAATTCTCCTCGGGATCCTGTGAAAAAAGTAAAACGGGGCATCCTGTATCAGATTTTTTAATTTTTAATTTTTAATTTTTAATTCATCAATTGTGTTTAAAAAGATATTAATTGCTAACCGTGGCGAAATTGCCCTTCGCATAATTAGAACCTGCCGCGAAATGGGGATTAAAACCGTTGCGGTTTTTTCTACTGCCGATAAAGACAGTTTGCATGTAAAATTTGCTGATGAAGCTGTTTGTATTGGTAAGCCCGCCAGTATTGACAGTTATCTTAACATGGCACATATTATGGCCGCAGCCGAAATCACCAATGCAGATGCGATTCATCCGGGCTATGGTTTTTTAGCAGAAAATGCCAAGTTTGCAAAAATATGTGCTGATCATAATATTAAATTTATTGGTCCAACTCCCGAGATGATCAATTCCATGGGTGATAAGATCACGGCAAAAAGTACCATGATTAAGGCTGGCGTTCCTGTTGTTCCGGGTATAGATGGGCTTTTGGAAAATGTGGCCCATGCAAAAACGGCTGCCAAAGAAGTGGGGTATCCGGTTATTTTAAAAGCAACAGCAGGTGGTGGTGGCAAAGGCATGCGTGTGGTTTGGGAAGAGTCTGAAATTGAAAAAGCATTTGAAAATGCCAAGACCGAAGCTGCAGCTTCCTTTAAAAATGATGGCATTTACATGGAGAAATTTGTGGAAGAACCACGTCATATTGAAATACAGATTGCGGGTGATCAATATGGTAATATTTGCCATTTAAGCGAACGGGATTGTTCCATTCAGCGCCGGCATCAAAAGCTTATTGAGGAGAGTCCATCGCCGTTTATGACGGATGAGTTGAGAGAAAGAATGGGCACAGCTGCCATAAAAGCTGCACAAGCCATCAATTACGAAAGTGTGGGTACGGTTGAATTTTTAGTTGATAAGCATCGCAATTTCTATTTTATGGAGATGAATACCCGTATCCAGGTAGAGCATTGCGTTACAGAAGAAGTGATCAATTTTGATTTGATTAAAGAGCAGATAAAAATTGCAGCCGGCGAAAAAATTGTAGGTAAAGCCTATTATCCACAAATGCACGCGATTGAGTGCCGTATTAATGCCGAAGATCCGTACAACGATTTCCGTCCATCGCCAGGTAAAATAACAGTGTTGCATCAGCCCGGTGGGCATGGTGTGCGGGTTGATAGCCATGTGTATGCAGGCTATGTTATACCACCTTTTTACGATAGTATGATTGGTAAATTAATTGCCATTGCACAAACCCGTGAAGAAGCCATCAATACCATGAGCCGGGCTTTAAGCGAATACGTCATTGAAGGGATTAAAACCACCATTCCATTACACCAGCAATTAATGCAGGATGAGAATTTTCGCAAAGGCAATTTTACAACCAAGTTTATGGAGACATTTAAATTGAAGTAAAATGCAGTGCCAGAGGTGACACCTTTTAAAAAGCTGTCACCTCTTAAGTAAATGCATTTGACATATTTGAAAACATCTGCCAAACGGCGGATGTTTTTTTTATGTGCAAACTTTGCCTTTACCTTATCCATGTAAATGTTCCTTGTACCTGCAGAGCGGCCTGCCTGCAAACTGGTATTGGGTAAGTTGGCCGTTAAAGCCAGGTTTGTAAGTATCGTTGATGCCTTTGTTATCTGACTTAAACGTAGTGGGGAAATTTAACTTCTTAGATTTTCAAATAACCAACAAGGTTTTTTTACTTAAGAAGCTGTAAACATTGTTTCAGACTATCTTTCCATCCGGGGATGGATAATCCGAATGTTGAAGTCATTTTTATTGTATTTAAAACCGAATAAGCAGGCCGTTTTGCGGCAGTGGGATATGCTGCTGTAGTGATTGGATTTACGGTACAGGTGCTGTTTGTTATTTTTTTTATAGCAACAGCAAACTCATACCAGTTGGTAACTCCGGCATTGGTATAATGATAAATGCCCGGGTTTTCTTTGCTTTTGTTTGATGCAATGATCTGCATAATAGCCAATGCCAGATCTGCTGCATAGGTTGGACTGCCAAACTGATCATTTACCACATTGATACCGTGCCTATCGGCAGGCCCGCTTTCCTTTTCTTTCATCAACCTCAACATGGTTTTTACAAAATTATTTTTAAAGGAAGAGTAGAGCCATGATGTACGGATGATGATTGTTGATGGATCATTTTGTAAAGCCAATTCTTCTCCAAGTAATTTTGATCTGCCGTAAACACTTGCCGGGTTTGTTTGGTCTGTTTCTTTATAAGGCTCACTGGCAGTGCCATCAAAAACGTAATCGGTAGAGATATGGATCAGTTGTGTATTATTTATTTTGCAAACTGTAGCAAGATTTGCAATTGCAGTGGCATTAATTAAAAAAGCATTTTCGGGTTCCGATTCTGCTTTGTCAACTGCAGTGTAAGCGGCGCAATTAATGCAGTAATCAATTGGGTGTTCCGAAAAATATTTTTCTGTAGCTAAGGCATCTGCAATGTTCAACGCTTCTTTTGAAACAAATAAAAAACGGGTATCAACAAAACCAGGAGCGATCACCTGCAGTTCATTACCCAGTTGCCCGTTGGCACCGGTCACTAATATGGTGAGTTGCCTATTGTTCAAAGACAAAATTATTTTTACAATTTAATACAGATGGATGCTGTTGGTCTTTGTCTGAAATAATGGCTTTATCTGCCGGTATTTTCCAATCGATTTGCAATACGGCATCATTATAACTGATACCTGCTTCTGATTCTTTATGATAAAAAGCATCGCATTTATAGATGACTTCGGCCGTTTCGCTTAATACCGAAAACCCATGGGCAAAACCTTTTGGTATCAACAATTGTTTATTATTTTCTGCCGATAATTCAAGCGAAAAGGATCTGCCATACATTGGTGAGTCTTTACGAATATCAACAACTACATCCAGGATAGTGCCACTCAATACCCTGATTAATTTAGTTTGTGCATAGGGTGCCAGCTGGTAATGTAAACCCCGTATAACCCCAAAAGATGATTTAGACTGATTGTCCTGCACAAATTTAATATTGATCCCTTCAGCTAAAAAACTGTTTTCATTGTAACTCTCAAAAAAATAGCCCCGGCTGTCCTTAAATACAGTGGGTTCAATAATAATCAATCCGGGGAAATCTGTTTTTATAAATGCCATTTACGAATATTTTTGTTTAAAAAACTCAATAGTCTCTTCCAACCCATCTCCGAATTTTTTTACAGGCTGGTAATCCAGTAATTTATTTGCCAGGGAAATATCTGCCAGTGAATCCCGAATATCGCCTGCCCTGGGTTCTCTATAGGTGGCAGCAAAATCACTTTTTAAATAATGGACACAGGCATTGTATAAATAATTGACAGAAAAATTTTCGCCCACTGCAACATTATACACTTTGTTCAATGCTTCTGCATTATTAGTAAGCATACCTTTTATATTTACCTGCACCGCATTGTCAACAAATGTAAAATCACGGGTTTGCCCGCCATCGCCGTTTATAAATACTTCAGTGCGATTCATAATATGCTTTACAAAAAGTGGAATTACTGCAGCATAAGCCCCATCTGGATCCTGGCGCGGCCCAAAAATATTAAAATACCTGAAGCCCATCAGTTTGATGCCGTAAACATCAGCAAAAACCTGTGCATATAATTCATTTGTTTTTTTGGTTGCGGCATAAGGCGATAAACAATGGCCAACCTTATTTTCCTGTTTGGGTAAAGTTGGCTCATCTCCATAAACAGATGATGAAGAAGCGTACACAAACTGTTTAATATTATTATCAACAGCGGCTTTCAGCATATTGGCAAAACCACCCACATTTACTTCGGTAAAATAAACAGGCTCTTTTATACTGCGTGGTACAGAGCCTAAAGCAGCCTGGTGACTCACATAATCTATTCCGGCACAGGCTTTTTGACAGGTATCAATATTCCGGATATCGCCTTCGATAAATTCAAATTGTGTATACTGTTTTAAGATGTCAAGATTAGATTGAAAACCATTCACCAGGTTATCAAGCACCCTTACTTTTTGGGCACCATTTATTAAAAGGTATTCGGCAATATGACTGCCAATAAATCCGGCACCTCCTGTAATCAGGAATGATGATTGCTCAAGTGAGGTGGAGTGGAATGTATTGCTCAAGGTTTATTTTTTTTAAAAAGTAAAAAATCAAAATTTAAAAACAAAGGGCATCCTTTTTCACTTTTTATTTTTGACTTATCTAAAGGCTCCAGTATTTTCTTGATTTTATTTTATTCCGGTATATGCCTTTCAAATCAGCTACCAGGGCATGTGGTTTTGATATGGATGCAAAATAACTATCATCCAGTTTTTTATAATCATCATGCGGAACGGTTACTAAAACTGCATCATAATCATTACTCAGTTCCGGTGTAAGCGCAAAGCCGTATTCATGCAGTAATTCCGCACTATCGGCATATGGATCTGCCACATGCACATTCAGGGAATAGGCCTTCAACTCTTTAATTACATCAGCCACTTTACTGTTTCGTATATCACTAACATTTTCTTTAAAAGTAGCACCCATCACCAATACCTTGGCATCTTTTACATTGCCGTTGGTTTGAATAATATTCTGCAAAATTTTTCTGGCCACATAGCCCGCCATCGCATCATTGATGTAACGGCCCGCTAAAATGACCTGCGAGTTATAGCCCAGTTTTTTTGATTTGTAGGTTAGATAATACGGGTCAACACCAATACAATGTCCGCCTACAAGACCGGGTTGAAATTTTAAAAAATTCCATTTGGTGCCGGCAGCTTCCAGTACTTCATAGGTATTGATATTCATTTTATCAAAGATGATAGACAGCTCATTCATCAACGCAATATTCAGATCACGTTGTGTGTTCTCAATTATTTTTGCGGCCTCGGCCACTTTTATGGATGAGGCTTTGTGCACACCGGCTTTTACAACCAGCTCATAAACTTTAGCAATGGTCTCCAGGCTTTCGGTGCAACAACCACTCACCACTTTAATGATTGTACTGATGGTATGTTCTTTATCACCCGGGTTAATTCTTTCGGGTGAATACCCGATCATATAATCTGTTGTCATTTTTAAACCCGATAATGTATTTATTATGGGTACACAATCTTCTTCGGTGCAACCCGGATATACCGTACTTTCATAAACCACATAGTCGCCTTTCTTAATCACTTTACCAATGGTTTCACTGGCACGGGTTACAGGAATCAGGTCAGGCACATTGTGTTCATCAACCGGTGTAGGCACGGCCACAATAAAAAAATTGGCTTTACGCAATATGTCCAGGTCATTGGTGAATTCAATATCACAGCCTTCAAAATCGGCGGCTTCCAGTTCCTGGCTGGGGTCAATGTTGTTTCGCATCAGGTTTACACGTGCGGCATTAATATCAAAACCGATTACTTTAATTTTTTTTGCAAAGGCCAGTGCAATGGGTAGTCCTACATATCCCAGGCCAATTACGGCCAGTGTTTTTTTCTTATCTATTAAATCCTGGTACATTAAAGAATAATTAATAATTGAAAAATTGATAATTAATTTTTGCTTTCAAACTCTTTGGGCAACTTATTCAGTTCTTCTTTTGGTAAAGTTTTAAAATACTCATAAGTGATCTTCAACCCTTCTGCTCTTGATATTTTTGGTTCCCAATTCAGTAAGGCTTTTGCTTTTGTAATATCCGGCTGGCGCTGCTTTGGGTCATCTGTTGGAAGTTCTTTAAAGATAATTTTTTGTGTTGTGCCCGTTAGTTTTATTATTTCTTCTGCAAATTCCAATAAAGAAATCTCATCCGGGTTACCCATATTTACAGGCTGGGCTTCATCACTCATCAGCAAACGGTAGATGCCTTCTACCAGATCATCTACATAACAAAAACTACGGGTCTGACTACCATCTCCAAAAACAGTGAGGTCTTCGCCTCTAAGTGCCTGGCCGATAAAGGCAGGCAATGCCCGACCATCGTTTAACCGCATCCGTGGGCCATAGGTATTAAATATTCTGATGATCCTTGTTTCAACCTGATGAAAAGTATGATAAGCCATGGTGATGGCTTCCATAAAGCGTTTCGCTTCGTCATATACGCCACGCGGACCAACGGGGTTTACATTGCCCCAGTAATCTTCTGTTTGCGGATGTATCAATGGATCGCCATATACTTCACTGGTTGAGGCAACCAATATTCTGGCATTTTTTGCTTTCGCTAGTCCCAAACAATTATGTGTTCCCAAAGAACTGACTTTTAAAGTTTGTATGGGAATTTTTAAATAATCAATCGGACTGGCAGGTGATGCAAAATGTAAAATATAATCAAGGTTACCGGTTACATGAATAAATTTTGAAACATCATGGTGATAGAATTCGAATTCCTTCAGTTTAAAAAGCTGTTCAATGTTTTTCAGATCACCTGTAATTAAATTATCCATACCCATCACCTGAAACCCTTCATTTATAAAGCGATCGCAAAG
This sequence comes from Chitinophagaceae bacterium, assembly GCA_947483345.1. Taxonomy (GTDB): domain Bacteria; phylum Bacteroidota; class Bacteroidia; order Chitinophagales; family Chitinophagaceae; genus Ferruginibacter. The sequence continues at coordinate 16,030 of CANKNL010000019.1, forward strand.
ATGTGAGCCTAAAAACCCGGCTGCACCGGTAATTAAAACTTTTTTTGTTGCCACTGTATAGATTTAAAGTTCGCCTGGCTTAATGCCGTTTGAACGGGTTTAAGGTTTAATGGTTCTTCTTCCCACACTCTCATAATGAAAACCTAATTCTTCCATTTTGGTAAGATCGAAAAGATTTCGTCCATCAAAAATCACTTTATTTTTTAATAATGAAATCATATTGTTAAAATCAGGTGTTCTGAATTCACTCCATTCCGTAGCAATAACCAATGCATCGGCATCCATTAAAGTATCATATTGGCGGTCTGTAAATTTAATTTTATCTGCAAGCAGGGCCTTAACATTAGGCATGGCTTCGGGATCATAAGCGGTAATGACGGCCCCTTCACGTAATAAGGCATTAATAATGGATAAGGCTGGCGCTTCCCTGATATCATCGGTATTCGGTTTAAAAGCCAAACCCCAAAGGGCGATTTTTTTGCCTTTTAATTCATTATTGAAATAGGCTTTTATTTTTGGTATTAAATTTAATTTTTGCTTTTCATTGATCTCCATTACGGCATCCAGAATTTTAAATTCGTAATTTACGTCAGCGGCCGATTTGGCCAGCGCTTGTACATCTTTAGGAAAGCAGCTGCCGCCATAGCCTATACCGGGGAATAAAAAACGCCTGCCAATACGTTCATCGCTGCCTATACCCTTGCGGACCATATCCACATCGGCACCAAATTTTTCACAAAGATTTGCAATCTCATTCATAAAAGTGATCTTGGTTGCCAGAAATGCATTGGCCGCATATTTGGTAAGTTCAGCACTTTTTTCATCCATATAAATAATGGGATTTCCCTGGCGAACAAAGGGCAGATATAGCTCGTTTAGTGTTTTCTTTGCTCTGTCGGAGCTTGTACCGATAACCACCCTGTCGGGTTTCATAAAATCATCCACGGCAACGCCTTCCCTTAAAAATTCGGGATTGGAAACCACATCAAATGGAACAGTTGCACCTGCCTGTCCGGTAGGCAGGCTTTTTGCAATGGCTGCATATACTTTATCGGCAGTGCCAACCGGTACCGTACTTTTATCAATAATAATAACATAATTAGAAATTATTTTCCCCAGTTCATCGGCCACACCAAGAATATATTTTAAATCTGCGCTCCCATCTTCGCCAGGTGGTGTAGGCAGTGCCAGAAAAATGATCTGTGCATCTGTAATACCTTCTTTTAAATTGGTTGTAAAATGGAGTCTGGCTTCTTTTTGGTTCCGCAGAAAAAGCTTTTCTAGTCCGGGTTCATAAATGGTGAGCTTACCCGAATTAAGTTTATTGATCTTATTTACATCAATATCAACACAGGTTACTGTATTGCCGGTTTCTGCAAAGCAGGTGCCTGTTACTAAACCAACATAGCCTGTTCCGATGACTGCAATTTTCATTTGTTATTTATTTATAAATTCCAAAACTTTTGATACAATAAAACTTTGTTGCTCTTCATCCAGTTCGGTGTGTATGGGTAAGGAAATCACTCTTTCTGTCAGCCAGTCGGTTACCGGTAAATTAAATTCGCTGCCTCCAAATGCATCAAACATTTTTTGGCGATGTGCGGGTACCGGATAATAAATCATAGAAGGCACCCCCTGTTCGGCTAAATATTGATTCAATGCATTTCGGTCAACATCATTCAAAATCAACGTATATTGATGAAACACGTGTTTATTATTGCCATCTCTAAATGGGGTGTTTATTTTTTCATTATTTGCAAAAGCCTGGTCATAAAAATCAGCTGCTTGTCTGCGGGCTGCAATGTAGTCATCAAGATGGGTTAGTTTGATATTTAAAATAGCGGCCTGGATGGCATCCAGTCTGGAGTTGCAGCCAACTACATCATGATAATAGCGTTTACTTTGTCCATGAGAGGCGATCATGCTTAATTTGGCAGCCAGTTCTTCATCATCAGTAAACATGGCACCGCCATCGCCAAAGGCACCGAGGTTTTTAGAAGGATAGAATGAGGTACAGCCAATATGTCCAATGCTACCGGTCTTTTTTACCGAGCCATCACTGAACGTATAATCGCAGCCTATAGCCTGGGCGTTATCTTCAATTACGAATAAACCATGTTTTGCAGCGAGGGTCATTATTTTTTCCATGTTGGCAGCATGACCATATAAATGAACCGGTATAATCGCTTTTGTTTTTGGGGTAATTGCTTTTTCAATGGCTTCGGGATCTATGCAAAAAGTTTTGGGGTTAACCTCAACAAAAATGGGTTTAATATTCAGTAAAGCGGCCACTTCAACGGTAGCGATATAAGTAAAAGAAGGTGTAATCACTTCATCACCGGGTTGCAAACCCAATGCCATCATGGCAATTTGCAAGGCATCGGTTCCATTGGCACAGGGGATACAGTATTTACTGTTATGATATTTTGCCAGGTTTTCGGCAAATTCATTTACCACTTTACCACCAATGAACATAGCGCTTTCCATTACAGCTAAAACGGCCGCATCCACTTCTGGTTTAATTTTAAGGTATTGTGTTTTGGTGTCAACCATTTGTAGAGGCCTCATATATCATATTTTATGGTTGCAAAGATACGGATTGCCTGAGGAATGGAAAATTAGTAATAGTGGGTTCTGCAATTAAAAAATTGCGGTTAGATTTGTTCTAAATTAAATGCCGGGTA
>CANKNL010000020.1 GCA_947483345.1 Chitinophagaceae bacterium
GATTAAAGCAGGCTGCTCAAAATGTATTTTGAAGAAGAACGGTTTTTCTTTATTTTTGCCGTCAGTTAAAAATGGTAGTCGTAGCTCAGTTGGTTAGAGCATCAGATTGTGATTCTGAGGGTCGGGGGTTCGAGCCCCCTCGATTACCCTGATAAAAGTTCCCTGGTTATGCTGGGGACTTTTTATTTTTATATTAATTTTAATCTGGTTATTACTGATATGGATTCAAGCCTGTTTTTGCCGTTCATCACTGGCTATTTCCGAAAATCTGCTTTAACAAAACATTATTCCAATAGTTGCGTTTAGTTTAAGTGTAAACAATCGTTTTTCCTTTATTTTTACAGTATGCAGAAAATTGCACAATTTATGATGAGTAAAAAATTTATTCCGGTAATATTGATTCTTACCGCTGGTAGTCTTTTTTTGGCGTTTCAAACACAGGGTAAATCCGATCGGGATAATCCAAAATCCAAATACACAAAAATTATCAGACATGTGGGATTGTTGCTCGAGCAGGGTCACTATAGTCCTAAAGCCATTGATGATCAGTTTTCGAAATTGGTTTTGAAAAAATTTATTCAGGAACTGGATGGGGATAAAAATGTTTTTTTACAGTCGGACATAGAAAGCTTTAAAAAATTCGAAAATAAAATTGATGATGAGATACATGGCGCAGAACTCATATCATTTTTCTCTATCAGCGATGTGTATATCAACCGGCTAAAAGAAACGGCAGGTTTATATACCGATATTCTTTCGAAACCTTTTGATTTTTTAAAAGCTGAAGAAGTGATGCTCGACAGAGAGAAATTAGATAATCCGAAAACAGAATCAGAACGAAAAAGTATATGGAGAAAACGGCTAAAATACCTGACGCTGGAAAGACTTAACATGATGCTGGATGACAGAGAAAAGAATACGGGTAAGGCCGATTTTAAATTTAAGGCCGACTCTACATTGGAAAGAGAAGCAAGAGATGCTGTTAGAAAACAAATTGACCGGTATTTTGCCACTAAAATAACCCGTGAAAATAATGATGAAAATTTCAGCACTTTCATTAATGCCATTACAGGTAATATGGATCCCCACACCAATTATTTTGCACCGGTTGATAAAAGATCATTTGAAGAGGATCTGAAAGGCAGCTTTTATGGCATAGGCGCCCAATTGAAAGAAGATGATGGAAAAATAAAAATATCGGCACTCATTACCGGCGGACCAGCCTGGAAGGGCGGTGAATTAAAAGCAGAAGATGAGGTTATTAAAGTGGCTCAGGGAAAAGAAGAACCGGTGGACGTAACAGGATATTCTGTAACTGATGCGGTTAAAATTATCAGGGGAGCCAAAAAAGGTACAGAAGTAAGATTAACGGTTAGGCGGTTGGATGGTTCTGTACACGTTATTCCTATTATCAGAGACGAAATAAAATTAGATGATAAGTTTGCCAAAAGTGCCATCATTAACAGCGATCATAAAGTAGGGTATATTTATTTACCCGAATTTTATGTAGATTTTGCTAATCCAAATGGGGCAAAATGCTCGGATGATATTGCCAAAGAAATAGAGAAATTAAAGGCCGAAAATGTAGAGGGCATCATCATGGATTTACGTGGTAATGGCGGAGGCTCATTACCCGAAGTGGTAAAAATGGTGGGATTGTTTATTGAAGATGGACCGGTTTGTGTTGTAAAAGGCCGTGAGGAAAAACCTTACCAATGGAAAGATAAAGATAAAAGCGTTTTGTACACAGGTCCCTTAACCGTATTGGTTGATGAGTTTAGTGCCAGTGCTTCCGAAATATTTGCAGCAGCTATACAGGACTATAAACGCGGTATTGTTATTGGCAGCACGTCTACCTATGGTAAAGGTACGGTTCAACGCAATATCCCTTTAAATCCCGAAAGTGAGAATGGCCTGTTTAGCAACAAAGAAGTAGAGGATTTGGGTTCTGTTAAATTGACCCTGCAAAAGTTTTACCGGATAAACGGCGGGGCTACTCAATTAAAAGGCGTAACACCGGATATTGTTATTCCCGACCGTATGGAATATTTAAAATTTCGTGAAAAAGACAACGACGCCTCTTTGACCTGGGATGAAATTGGTAAATCGGATTATAAAACCTGGACAAGTACCATCAGCAATGATGCTGTGATCAAATACAGCGGTCAGCAGATCGCCAATAATACAACTTTTAATAAAATAAAAGAAAGTATCAGCTGGCTGGAAAAATATAATGATAAGCCCTATTCTTTAAATTTAAAACAGTATAAAGAAGAGCAAAAACAGTTTAAAGTAAAACTGAAAGAACTGGATGACCTGTACAAGATAAATAAAGAACTGAGCGTAAAAAATATCGCTGCTGATACGGTTGACATCAATGCAGCTAAAGAAAAAATTGAAAAAAATACACAGTGGCTAAAAAGAGTGAGTAAAGATATTTATATAGATGAAACCGTTAAAGTGATGAATAATATGATTACTCAATCTGCCACGGCAAAACGTGATTAGCTTAAATTAAAAATTGACAAATACAGGTCTTAAAAAAATCCGTCTTGTTTAAAACAAGACGGATTTTTTATTTTGAAAGATATTTATCTTCAATCACTTTTTGGTGATGATAAAAATGTCCTATGGTAATAAAGCCAAGACTCTGTACAGATGCCGGATTGTTATTGGACAGGCCAAAGCTGGTCATCATGTCATCTGAAAAACTATTAAATAACCATTCGGTTGACTGCCTGACAGCCATAAATTCTTCTACCAGGTTCTGCCAGGTTCGTGCATTTGCATGGGCATTGGCTGCATAATCATTTTCATTAAAACCGGGTAGTGAAGCGGTTTCTTTTCTGGAAAAACACAGTGCCCGGTAGTTAAATATTCTTTCTGTATCAATGATATGCTGCAATACTTCTTTTATTGTCCATTTGCCGGCTGCATAAGCATATATAGAGCGCTCTTCGGTGATGGCAGATAAAAAATTGTTTATAACCGGCCATTGGTTACTGAATGCGGCAGACAGGTCTTCTTCGGGCACCTGATCAACGTATTGTTTAAAATAAACTGGATAAGCTGTTGTTGATGGTTTTGGCATGTGTATCTAGGTTAAGTGTTTTTTATCCTTTATTATTCCTTTTCATTTTTGATTTTGGCAGGGTCTCGTTTTTATTCTCACCAACCAAAGTAGCCGCTAACTTAACCGCTTCATAAGCATTTACAATGCCACCGGTTTTGGAAATATCACTCATGTAAACCAATTCATCGGTGCCGGGTTTAGTCACTTTTTCCTTTGGTTGCCGAACCGATTTTTCGATTACATATTTGATTTGTTTTGCCGACAGGGAAGGGAAATATTCCATTGTAAGAGCTGCAATGCCTGCCACTAACGGACAAGCCATACTGGTACCGCTTAAATTGCCGTAATTATTACCGCCCGGTAAGGTTGAATATATTTTTGCACCCGGAGCAAATACATCAACCTCATTTTTACCGTAATTACTAAAGGCTGCCGTAAAACTGCCCGATGTGGGTTCGGCACTGGCCCCAACAGTAATGGTGCTACCGTTACGGCCGCCATTTATATAAACCGGATTCGGAAAATAATAAGTCGTATCTACATTTTTTGCATCATTTCCTGAAGCATGAACCAATAAAACATTTTTACTTTCGGCATAGGCAAAGGCCTCATCCACCCATTGTTTTTGTGGCGAATAACTTTTGCCAAAACTCATACTGATTACCCGGGCTCCATGATCTACGGCATAACGTATGGCCAATGCAATATCCTTATCATGCTCATCACCATCAGGTACAACCTTTAAAGACATGATTTGCACATTATCGGCAATACCATCCATACCTTTACCATTATTACGAACAGCGCCAATGATGCCTGCACAATGTGTTCCATGCATCGAAAAATCGGCCATGATATCATTGTTGCCATAGTTGCGGTCGTTGATATCATTTTCATTGTCTCCAACAATATTTTTGCGATAGGTTTCAGGGGCTTTAATTTTTGCCGCCGCTTTTCTTAGTTCACCTTCAAGGTATTCGATATACTCGGCCAGCCCTTCTACAAATTCCTTATTGGATTGATCCAGCATATTGTTGTCTTTCATCAAGCCCAAAAATTCATTCTTGGCTCTTCGTTCGGCAAAAGATTTTGTGATATAAGCCGTCAATTCATGGCCGGTAAAAGTGTCTCTGTCCATAGCCTTTTTTAAAATACTGTCGCTGCTCATTAATGACGCATACAGTAATTTTAATGCCGGTATATCTACATCATTAAATTCATCTTCACCGTTATCGTTGCCTTGCATTTCTGCTTTTGCCCTCAAAAACATCTCATATTCATACAGGTCGGCCTTTGATAAAGTTGCTTTATCAACTGCTTTATTATCCCATTTTGATTTGAAGCCATAGTATACACGGGCTCTTTCATCACTATCCACTTTTACATTTCTGCCATCTTTGCTTCCCAAAAAATTCCAGCCATGTACATCATCTACATAACCGTTATTGTCATCATCTTTTCCGTTCCCGGGTATTTCTTTAGGGTTATTCCACAGCACCGATTTTAAGTCTTCATGTAAGGTATCAATGCCCGAATCTATTACAGCAACAATGACGGTCTTGCTTTTTAAATTATTAGTTTTTATAAACTGGTATGCTTTGGCAACACTAACGCCACTATAGCCATCAGCTTCTTTATCCATCATATGCCAGCTGTTGGGGATTACACTGGTTTGTGCAAAAGCGGATAGGTTTAAAACAGCAAGTAGAATAAAGATCCTGGAGAACTTAATCATAAATGAACATTTGTTTAAGTAAAAGTAAATGGTATGTGTATACGAGCCATACCATTCCTGTTTATTTGCAAAACTTTATAAATTAAATTTAATGCCCTGTGCCAAAGGCAACTTGTTGGTATAATTAATGGTATTGGTTTGCCTGCGCATGTAAACTTTCCAGGCATCACTGCCACTTTCCCTACCGCCTCCGGTTTCTTTTTCGCCACCAAATGCCCCGCCAATTTCGGCACCTGATGTGCCAATGTTTACATTGGCTATACCACAATCACTGCCTGCCTGCGATAAGAATTGTTCTGCCTGTCTGAGGTTATTGGTCATAATGGCTGAGGATAAGCCCTGTGGTACGCCGTTTTGTAATGCAATGGCCTCATCCAGTGTTTTATATTTTATCAGGTATAAAATGGGTGCAAACGTTTCATGTTGTACGATCTTAAAATCGTTTTTCACTTCTGCAATACAAGGTTTAACATAGCAACCACTGTCATAACCTTTGCCTTTAACAAGGCCTCCTTCAACAATGAATTTGCCACCTTCAGCCTTACACTTTTCAATTGCCTCCAGATACATTTTAACGGCCTCTTTATCAATAAGTGGTCCCACATGATTTTTTTCATTTAACGGGTTACCAATTTTTACCTGGCCATAGGCATGCACCAGTTTGTCTTTAAATTTATTGTAAATTTTTTCATGAATGATCAAGCGGCGCGTAGAGGTACAACGTTGACCGGCTGTACCAATGGCACCAAAAGCCGCACCAATGAGTGCCATATCCAAGTCTGCATTTTCGGTTATGATGATGGCATTGTTGCCGCCCAGTTCCAATAAACTTCTGCCTAGGCGCTGTCCAACAGCAGCCCCAACGGCTTTTCCCATTCTTGTACTGCCCGTTGCAGATACCAAGGGTATTCTTACATCCCGGCTCATCCATTCTCCCACCTCTCGTCCTCCAATGATCATATTTGAAACACCTTCGGGAACATTATTTTTTTTGAGTACTGATTGAATGATATGTTGACAGGCGATACCACATAATGGTGCTTTTTCACTGGGCTTCCAAACACAAACATCGCCACAAACCCATGCCAAAGCCGCATTCCAGCTCCAAACGGCAACCGGGAAATTAAAAGCAGATATCACACCAACTATTCCCAATGGATGATATTGTTCATACATTCTGTGGCCCGGCCTTTCGCTGTGCATGGTTAAGCCATGTAACTGGCGTGAAAGGCCCACGGCAAAATCGCAGATATCAATCATTTCCTGAACTTCGCCCAGGCCTTCCTGTAAGCTCTTACCCATTTCATAACTTACCAGTTGCCCAAGGTCATTTTTATTTTTTCTGAGCTCATCACCAATCTGCCGTACGATGTCGCCACGCCTGGGAGCAGGCCAGGTACGCCATTCGGCAAATGCTGTTTGTGCTTTTTTGATAACGGCTTCATATGCTTTTGCATCAGTGCCGGTAACCGAGCCAATTAATTTTCCATCAACAGGCGAATAGGAATTCAGTTTTTCGCCATTGCTTTTAAGCCAGGTTAAACCGGTAGAAACACCATTATTACTGACTTGTATTTTTAATGCTTTTAAAAATTTCATATAGCTGATATTTGACTTTGAGGCTGCAAGTTACGAAGAACAGTTTGCAGTGGGCAGTTGGCCGTTTAGGGCCTTTTAATTTAAAAGCTTTTTAAATAGCTGGGACTTACTGCCCACTGCCAACTGTGGACTGCCAACTACTAATACTGCTCATTTTCGTTGGGGAAATCTTTACTTTTTACATCTGTAATATACTGTTTAACGGCACCGTCAATCTGTTCGTGCAGGTTCAGGTATTTTCTTAAAAACCGGGGCTTAAAATCTACATTAATACCCAACATATCATGCATTACAAGTACTTGCCCATCACAATCGCCACCGGCACCAATGCCAATAGTTGGTATGTGTAAACTTTCACTTACTTCTTTTGCCAAGGCAGCAGGAATTTTTTCAAGCACAATGGCAAAAGCGCCGGCTTCCTGCAACAGCAGGGCATCTTTTTTTAGTTTAGATGCTTCATCAATTTCTTTGGCTCTTACCGTGTAAGTACCAAATTTATAAATGCTTTGTGGTGTTAAACCCAAATGTCCCATTACCGGTATCCCGGCACTCACAATTTTTTTAACCGAATCAAAAGTCTCTTCACCGCCTTCTAATTTTAAAGAATGTCCGCCTGTTTCTTTCATGATCTTAATGGCCGAGGCCAGGGCAACATCTGAATTGGATTGATAAGAACCAAAAGGCATATCCACCACAACCAAACAACGGTTGATACCCCGAACCACGCTTTGTGCATGGTAGATCATCTGGTCAAGTGTAATAGGCAGCGTGGTTTCATGACCAGCCATCACATTACTGGCACTGTCGCCAACCAAAATAATATCAATACCGGCAGCATCAAAAATCTTTGCAAAAGAATAATCGTAAGCCGTGATCATGGAGATCTTTTCTCCGGCGGCTTTCATTACCTGTAGGGTATGGGTAGTAACTTTTTTAATTTCTTTGTGAACAGACATAATGCGTTGTTTTAATTAACTGAGATGCTGGTGGAGTTGGCTCTGCATTAGAATAAAACAAATCCGGGGAGCAATGAAAGTGTAAATGTAAAAAGAAATTTAATTGAAAACCAGTTTTAAAACAGGCACAGGTTCTTTATCTTCCGTTTTGTTGAATTGGCTTAAATACAAAATCATTTCTTTGATATAGGAATAGACTTTATTATTCTTGTAGTCATAATACCAGTCCTGTACCAATTGTGCATCGGTAAAGATATTTGGATCAATCGGGTCTTCATTTATACTGTACTTAATTATAGCTCCTTTGGAATCATATATGGGGGCAATCTTTGGTTCATCATAAGTCAGGTTCGTAGTCAATTCTTCAGGCTTTAATATCCCTTTAGTGTAAACAGAAAATACTTTTATATTATTTTTAAGTATATAGGGCCAAAGGGTTTCCAGTAAATTTTTACCATACACTTCTTTTAGGTGATCTACTTCCAGCAGCGTATTAAGTTTCATCATTTTTTTAGTTTGCGATAAAAAATTGAGTTTACTTGTATCACCTGGCTTACGGTTATAGGTGTAATTAAAGCAGCTTGTAAAATAAAAGCGTTCTCCAATATAATTTCCGGTCGACATAAAAACCGGCAGGGTAGGTGTTATAAAAGGAATATAAGTTTTTAATTTTCCGTTTTCGATGTACAATATCTGCGTGACTTCAGTAAGCTTAAAATTTGAACTGTCTTTTTTGGGAATGGCTCTTTTTTGCTTGACAACATGACCATCTGCATCCATTACAAAATCTGCATTATCACCATAAAAGGCATTATCTATTGCATTCCGTAAGGTGTAAGTAATTTGATTGGTGCCGCTTGTACGGCTTTCAATGGGTAATGATGCTTTAATTTCTTTTTTGTCCAACCTGTTTAAAAGCAGGTTATTTAAATCGGCCTTTGTAAAATTAATGGTATCACTGGCATAGGCTGCCCATTCAATTTTTTTGTTGTTTACAAACTTATCAAACGGTGTTGGCAGCGGTTTATTTTGTGCAAAGGAAATGTTGCCGGTTAAAAGAAGAACAGCAATCAGTTTACTTGTCATGATGCTATGGGTTGATTACTTAAAGATATTATAAATGATGTTAAGGAAAGCTTATTTCAACTCATCCCACATGTGATGTATCAACCCATCAACCAGGCCAATTTTGGGAACATACATTTCATTGGCACCAGCCCAGCGCATGGCATTGGTATAAATTTGTAAAGCCGGTACAATTACATCGGCACGGTCGGGGCGTAAATTATATAGTTTCATTCTGGTTTCTAAATCAACACTACTTAATTCCTTCTGATAATCTTTCAATAGTTCCAGTGACAGGGGTTTGCCTTCTTTCCGCTTACTCATTGAAAAAACCTTGTTTATATTTCCTCCGCTTCCAATGGCCATTACTTCTTTTTGTTCTTTAGTAACCGTCTTAATGATCTCTTTCATCAGCTCCCAGGTTTTTTCATTTACCTGATTCTGTAATAAACGAATGGTACCAATATTAAAAGATTCTTTAAAATTAAGTATGCCGTTGCTAAAAAAGGAGAGTTCGGTACTGCCGCCACCAACATCAATATACATATAACTATGGTCCTTATCCAGTGTTTCGGCAATATGGTTTTCAAAAACCAGACCGGCTTCCATATCTCCACTAATGACTTCAATGGAAATGTCTGTTTCAAGTTTTACTTTCCTAATGATGTCTTGCGCATTTTTTGCATCACGCATGGCACTGGTGGCACAGGCCTTTACAAATTTAACGTCGTATACATTCAGTAAATGTTTAAAAGCCTTCAGGCTTTGTATCAGCATGCCGGTTTTTTGTTTGGAGATGTACCCGGTTTCAAATACTTCAAAGCCCAGTCTCAGCGGTACCCTGATTAAATTGAGTTTATTAAAAACAGGATTATTTTTTACGTCGGTTGTAACTTCTGTAATTAAAAGTCTGGCTGCGTTACTTCCAATATCAATTGCGGCTAGTTTCAATTTTGTTAAATGGTTATGACGATTGTTAGGTGATGCGTTGATTAATACAAACGAATTTACGAATTAACGTTTAAATGGATTAACTAATTAACGGGTTAACAAATTAACGGGTTAACAATTAAGAAGATTTACGGAACAGGTAATTATAAGTTTCTACCTGGCTGCGTATTTTTTTTGTGTTGCGGGGATTTACATATTGATTAGACAGGTCATTATCAAGTATCCTCGCTTTCATATTGTCTTTCAGTTGAATTTGTAGAATATCTTTAATTTCCTGTTGTATGTTTTTTTCAAAAATGGGGCAGGCTACTTCAACGCGGTGATCAATATTTCGTACCATCCAGTCGGCTGATGAAATAAACGTTTTTTCTTTTCCGCCATTATGAAAGATCATGATCCTGGCATGTTCCAGATATTCATCAACAATGCTGATTGCCTGAACAGGAAATTTATTTTTTTTACTTTCGGCAGGTAAACAATATATCCCTCTGATAACAGTTTTTATTTCTACACCTGCTTTGGCGGCTTCATATAATTTGTCGATCAGCATCTCATCACTAAGTGAATTTAATTTCAAAGTAATAGCAGCCGGTTTTTTCAATTTTGCAATTTTAATTTCCCTGTTGATCAATTGCAGTAATTGTTTTCGCATACCGGTAGGACTAACCATTAACGTTTTACATTTTTTTAGTAACTGAATCCTGGTTTTGGGTTGTTCCAGATAATTAAATATGCGGTTAACATCGGCCATAATATTCCGATCGCATGTAAGCAGGCAGGTATCACTGTATACCGCAGCCGTTTTTTCATTGAGGTTGCCGGTACTTACAAACCCATAATGTATGGTTCGGTTATTAACCCGTTTTTTTATTAAACAGATCTTGGCATGTACTTTTACATTGGGTACGCCCAATAAAACTTTAGCACCTGCATCTTCTAATTCTTCTTTCCATTCCAGGTTGGCTTCTTCATCAAACCTGGCACGCAGTTCCAAAACAACGGTCACCAGTTTGCCATTACGAACCGCATTGGTTAAGGCATTTATTATTTTAGACCGATCTGCCAGCCGGTAGCCCGTTAATTTAATACTCACTACTTCGGGGTCAATAGCGGCTTCACGAAGCAAGTCAATAACACTATCAAAGGCGTGATAGGGAAAATGTAAAAGCACATCTCTTTTTAAAACAACATTGGTAACGCTGTTCACATTTTTTAAAACCGGATGAATGAATGGTTTTTTACGAAGGCTTTTTTTATGAAATACCGATTCGGGAAAATTCATAAAGTCTACAAAATTGTGAATGCGCCCACCCGGTATCAGATTATCTTTTTGCAATAAGCCCAGTCGGCGCACTAAATAGGTGAGTAGTGCCGGATCTATCGCTTTATCAAAAACAAAACGAACCGGTTTGCCCTTCTTCCGGTTCTTTAACCCTTTTTCAATTTTTTGAATAAGGGAGGTTGAGATGTCATTGTCAATATCAATTTCGGCATCACGGGTAACTTTAATGATATGGGCCGAAAAAGTATCATATCCGAAAAAGGAAAAAATATGAGGGAGGCAAAAACGAATGATATCTTCCAGTAAAATAATATGTGAATCTGCATTTTTGGATGGTAGAATGATAAACCTGGATAACCGCCTTGTAGGCACAGAAACCAGGGCAAATTTTTGGGGTATCGATTTGTCTTTTTTAGAAAGCTTACAAGCCAGATAAATCGACTTATCATTAAGTACTGGAAAATTCTGGATACTTTCAATCATCAACGGAATGATGTTGTTTCGTATTTCATCATTAAAATAATCCAGAACAAAAGCCTGCTGTGCTTTGTTTAACTGGGTTTCGTTGAGCAGGTAAATCCTTTCTTTTTTAAGCTCCCTTAAAATTTCATTCCAGATACGCTCAAATTCTTTTTGTTGTTCAACTACAATGTCCTGTATCTCCTCAATAATGGCATCGGGCGTATGTTCCAGATGCATTTTTGATTTTTTTCCAAATTCAACCATGCGTTTCAGGGCTGCCACCCGTACCCTGAAAAATTCATCCAGGTTATTGGAAAATATGCCCAGGAACCGGATGCGTTCTCTTAATGGAACCGTTTCATCAGCGGCTTCCTGTAAAACACGGTCATTGAATGACAGCCAGCTAATATCCCTGAATATGATCTTTCTTTTTTGCAATCAGATCTGCTTTTAAATATTGAAGTGACGCGAAATTAAGATTCGCTTTTTAAAAGGCGTTAAAAGCCATATTAAGTTTATGTGAAAATTAAGGACATGTTTATTTATTCCCTCTCATTTTTTCTATGATACCGGTTGTTGAAAATCCTTCCAGTATCGGCACTATCTTTACTTCGCCCCCATTAGCCTGTACGTCTTTGGCACCAACAATCTCATCGATTGTATAATCGCCTCCTTTTACCAACACATCGGGTAAAAGGGTCCTTATTAAGTTTAAAGGGGTATCTTCTTCAAATAAAATGACCGCATCAACCATCACCAGTGAGGCCATTAAAAGTGATCTTGACGCTTCATTATTAATCGGGCGGCTGTCGCCTTTTAATCTTTTAACAGAAGCATCTGAATTAAGTGCCACAATTAAAATATGACCATAAAGTGCCGCTTCGCCTAAAGATGCAATATGGCCCTCATGCAAAATATCGAAAACCCCGTTTGTAAAAACAATTTTTTTATTCTGTAACCGCCAGCGATTAAGTTGATGTATTAATTCGTTTAGGGTAAATATTTTATGAGGGATGCTGCTGACTGATTTCATTTTTAGATTTATTTAGATAAGGTAATACAAGCAAACAGATAAAACCCACAATTAAAATTAAAAAAAATTGTGCCGACCACTGGAGCCAGCCACTGGCTGTTCCAAAGCTTTCAGGAATGCTATATAATGTCATGGCTTCCATGATAAAAACCGGGTACAACCCAATACCTCCGGGTGTAATCATGGTCGCTATAGAACCAAATGCCAATACCGGAAAAGTAGATAAAACCGGTAAAACACTGGTTTCCTTAATGGCATGAAAACCAAGGTAGGTACCGGCCATATAACAGGTCCATATAAATACGCTGTGAAAAATAAACTGGCGTTTATTCTTTAGATTTTTTACACTCTGTAAACCCAGGACAATACCCTTGAGGATATTTTTAATTTTCAGTACCATTTTGATGTGGTGAAATCTTTTAAAAATAATTTTTACCAAAAAGAAGATAACCAAAATTAACAATAAGATGAGTGCAATCTGTATCGCTAATGTGCCCGTAGTTTTTGCCAGAAAATATTTTTCAAAGAATTGTTTAGTATATACACCTACTACATCGGCCTGTGTTAATAATGAAATAAGAATGATGATAAAAAATGACATGAGGTCCACGGCTCTTTCAATCAGGATGGTGCCTACTAATTTATCGGGAGGCACTTTTTCATATTTCCCCAATATGGTGCATTTCAATACTTCGCCCAGTCGGGGAAAAGCAAAATTGGCAAGATATCCAATCATTACAGCACAAAAAGTATTACTTAATTTTGGTTTGTAATGCATGGATTCCATTAAAATCTTCCAGCGCATGGCACGGCTTAAATGGCTTGCCAATAAAATAAAAAAAACAGGGATCAGCAGATAATAATTCGCCTGATTTAAAGAGTTGATAAATTCAAAATAATCAGATTCAGATAATTTATGAATACTCCACCAAACTAAAAATATGCCCAAGCCTAAAAAGATCAGGTATTGCAATATGGCGTATAAGCGTTTATGCATAATCGGTTACAAATTACGACGGGAATAACTGTTATGCTAAAATGTTTTTTTTATCCCGAAGGTTTTATAAAAGCATATTATCAATTAACCGCACATTATCTATACTTGCCGCAACTAAGGCCAGTGTTTTTGTATGGCCATCCCACTGATCAATAATGTTTAGATCACTGGCCCGGGCAATGTCTAAATAATCAACTTTAAAGCCAGCCTTGGTCAGGTTTTTTATCGCCGTTTGTTTTAGTGTATTGATATCGCCTGGAGTCAGGTTGGTTTTTAAAAAATACAGGGTTTCAGCTATTTTTAAAGCCTGTTTTCTGTAAGGCTCTGTTAAACGGATGTTCCTGCTGCTCATGGCTAGTCCGTCGGTTTCTCTAAGTGTTGGGCAGATATTGATCCTTGATTGAATATGCTCCAGTTCAATTAATTTTTTTATGACCATACATTGCTGATAATCTTTTTGCCCCAGGTATAACTGGTCGGCTTGTATGATGCTCAAGAGGCGGTGTACTACCTGGCAAACCCCCTGAAAATGTCCCGGCCTGTATTGCCCTTCCAAAACAGTTTCAATATAACCAAGCTCATATTTTTTGGTATGTAAAAGTCCATCGGGATATATTTCTGAAACAGAGGGTAGAAACACAATATCGCAGCCTGCTTTCTCTAAATGGTCAATATCTTTTTCCAAACTGGAAGGATAATTATTAAAATCGGTCGTGTCATTAAATTGAGTGGGATTAACAAAAATGCTGCAAACCGTGTAGGTATTCATTTTTTTTGATTCATTCAATAAGGAGAGGTGTCCCCGGTGCAAGGCGCCCATGGTAGGTACAAAACCAATAAGCCCTCCTTTTTCTTTAAGATTAACAAGGTGGTTTGTGATGTCAATAGCCCGCTTAAATAGTATCATATCAGATTAAATTAGCATTCAAATGTCTGTCTATTCTCAATTTCCCGAATAAATAACGTAGTTTTGCACTCCGTTAAAACAACTATCAGCAACAAACTACGTGTAAATGAGTACAAAGAAAAGAATTTTATTTATTGCAAATGAAATGTCACCTTATCTTGAATTGACAGATTTTGCAGAGATGGTAAACAAACTAGCGGTAAAATCTAACGATACCGGAATGGAAGTGCGTTGTATCATGCCCAGATTTGGGGTGATTAATGAAAGACGGCACCGTTTGCATGAGGTGGTGAGGTTATCCGGTATAAATGTAACAATCGACAATGATGATTACCCGCTGATTATAAAAGTGGCATCACTGCCCAATGCGAGGCTGCAGATCTATTTTTTAGACAATGACGATTATTTTAAAAGAAAATCAATTTTTACTGATGAAAAAGAAAATTGGTTTGATGATAATGGCTTAAGAACGGTTTTATTTTGTAAAGGGGCACTGGAAACGGTAAAAAAATTCGGCTGGCCTCCCGATATCATTCATTGTAGCGGCTGGATGACCGGCCTGATTCCCATGTTCATCAAACATGCCTACAAAAAGGAACCTGTTTTTAGTAACAGTAAAATTGTATATACCATTGGTCAAAATACATTTAAAGAAAAGCTGGAAAAGGATTTTTTGAAGATGGTCACCATCAATGATTATGTGACCAAAAAAGAATTGGAACCTTTTAAAGATTTAAATAATTTCTCCATGTTTAATGGAGGTGCCACCTATGCCGATGCCATTACATTTGGTGCTGAAAAAGTAGACAAGAAATTAGCTGAGCAGTTTGCCAAGGTAAAAGGTAAAAAAATTCTGAAATATGATGCGGCCAGTGATTTAACAGACTATTTGCAATTGTATGCCGACCTTGCAAAGTAGAAAATCTAACCGCATTTCATAAAATTATTATTGTGCAAAAACGTATTCTACCCATAGCATTAGTTGCTATTAGTTGTTTTTCTTTATTTGGCTGGAACTGTACAAAACTGGATACTACCGACATTGGCAGTGACCTCTTACCGGCTGTTGATAATGTTAATACCTTTGACACCATTCTCAATATTAACACTGTACAGGCCTTTTTCAATGACTCAACATACATTGGCAAGTACGATGATTATGCTGTAGGCGCCATTAATAATGACCCCTTATTTGGTAAAACCAATGCCAGTATTTTCATGCAGTTGAAGCCCCCGTTTTATCCGTATTACTTTGGTAATACCGGTGATACATTAAATGGCTTTGGTGCAGGCATCGATTCCGTTGTACTCTGTTTACGGTACCGGGGCTTTTGGGGCGACAGCTTATTGCCAATTCATCTGGAAGTGCGGGAAGTAAATGATGGTATTTTCCGAGATTCGGTTTTCAAAGAAAATACAACGGCTTACCAACCTGCAGTTATGGGATCTATTTTGGGATCTGCCAATATTGATGTTCGTACACTGGGAAATTATATTAAACTTAATAACGGCAGAGATTCAGTTAACAATCAAATACGTATTAAACTGTCGGCATCATGGGCTGCACAGCTTTATAACCGGGATAGTATTGCTGGCAATACTGCCAATAATGCTTTTTATTCCGACTCTTTATACAGGCGTTTTTATAATGGTATTGCTTTAATAGCAGATGGTGGAGGTAACGGGTTAATGTATGCCAGTCTTTCTGATACGGCTACTAAACTGGAAATTCATTACAAAAGAAAAAATCTTGGAAAGCTGGATTCTGTTTATACCTCATTCAGGCTAAATCCATCATTTGCCGATAATAGTGCAAATAAGCCCGTTTCTAATACCAGTAACTATATCTTACGTAACCGAGCCGGCTATCCGGTTAGCATTCCGTCATCGAGCGCACATTATCTGCAAACGGCCCCGGGAACATATGTAAACCTTAATATACCAGGCCTTGCGGGTTTATCAAACCGGATCATTCATCGTGCCGAAATCATTGTTGAACAATTGCCACCACTTGATCCACTTGATGAGAAACTGGCTGCACCCAATTTCCTGTATCTGGATTTAAGGGATAGCAGTGTTGCTGCCAAATGGAAACCTATCTATTACGATTTGAATACGGCTCAATTCTATGATCCTGATTATAAAACAACCGTACCATACATTGCCAATCCAATCGACTTTTTGTACTTTGGCGGTTTCCGCAGAATTAAATCTGATCCCTTTGGTAATCAGATCAGGCATTACAACTTTAATATTTCAAGGTATGTTCAACAAATTGTAACCGACCATACCCGGGTTTATGATATGCGGTTATACGCGCCTTTTAATTTAAATTATCCACAATATTCAGGCTCTTATTTACCTTTTGGTAATAATATTGCTTTTGGAAGGGTACGGATAGGAAGTGGCTCCAATACTAATTCCAGACTGCGATTAAGAATTATATACTCGAAATTGTAATTAAATTTGGTTAAGATAGTCAACAAAGTCCCCGTAATTTTTCGGGGACTTTGTTCATTAACACATACAACCTTATCTTTGCCATCTTAAAAAATATATATGCCATATTTATTTACATCAGAGTCCGTAAGTGAAGGACATCCGGATAAAGTTGCAGACCAGATCAGTGATGCATTGATTGATAATTTTTTAGCTTTTGACCCAACCAGTAAAGTCGCCTGCGAAACACTGGTAACCACCGGCCAGGTTATACTTGCCGGCGAAGTAAAAAGTAAAGCTTACCTGGATGTACAGGAAATTGCTCGTGGGGTGATACGGAAAATTGGTTATACCAAAAGTGAATACATGTTTGAAGCCAATTCATGTGGTATTCTTTCAGCCATACACGAGCAGAGTGGCGATATAAACCAAGGGGTTGACCGTAAGAAAAAAGAAGAACAGGGTGCCGGCGATCAGGGTATGATGTTTGGATATGCTACCAATGAAACTGATAATTATATGCCATTGGCATTGGATTTGGCACATTTTATTTTAATTGAAATGGCCAGTATACGCAGGGAAAATAAAGAGATCAAATATCTGCGCCCGGATGCAAAAAGCCAGGTTACTTTGGAATATGATGATAATAACAGGCCTGTAAGAATTGATGCGATCGTTGTTTCCACACAGCACGATGACTTTGCTGCAGATGAAAAAATGTTGGCAAAAATTAAGAAAGACATCATCAATATCGTCATACCAAGAGTAAAGGCAAAATATCCAAAGTACAATCATCTTTTCAACAATAAAATCAAATATCACATCAACCCAACCGGTAAGTTTGTTATTGGCGGTCCGCATGGCGATACCGGCTTAACCGGTCGCAAGATCATTGTAGATACTTACGGTGGTAAAGGTGCACATGGTGGTGGCGCTTTCAGTGGTAAAGACCCTAGTAAAGTTGACCGCAGTGCAGCTTATGCAACACGACATATAGCCAAGAATTTAGTGGCTGCAGGGTTGTGTGATGAAGTACTGGTGCAGGTTTCTTATGCTATTGGTGTGGCACAGCCAACCAGTATCAATGTGGTAACTTATGGTACTGCCAAAGTAAATTTAACTGATGGTGAGATTGCTGATAAGGTAATGAAAATGCCTTGCTTTGATATGCGTCCTTACTTTATTGAGCAGCGTTTAAAACTGCGTAATCCCATGTACAGTGAAACTGCTGCATACGGTCACATGGGACGTAAAAATGAAATTGTAGAAAAAATATTTACATCACCCGATGGTAAAACAATTAAAAAGAAAGTTGAATTATTTACCTGGGAGAAACTGGATGCCGTGAAAGAGGTGAAGAAAGTTTTTGGGTTGAAATAAGGCCCCCTCTAAATCTCCCCCGGAGGGGGGAGACTTGTAAAGACCATAAGTTTGTAAGAGCTTATGGTTTTTTGTTGCATCAATTATGATTAAATTTGCATTGTGAAAAATTTCAGACAACAACAGCACCGCCCCAAAAAAAATACACTGGTAGTTGGCCGTAAGGCGGTTACCGAAGCCATGCAAACCGGTAAACAGTTGGAGCGTATTTACCTGCAAACCACCGTACATGGCGAAGCCATTGATGACATAAAGAAGCTGGCCGAAAAAACACAAACGCCCATTAATAAAGTACCGGTTGAAAAATTAAACAATTTCAATGTCAGCAATCACGAAGGCTGTGTGGCATTGATTGCCAAAGTACAATACCAGGATCTGCAGGATGTGATCTCTTTTGTGGTGGAAAAAGGAGACGTGCCTTTGTTTTTAATTTTAGATGGCATTACCGATATCCGTAATATTGGTGGTATTGCCCGTAGTGCTTTTTGTTTTGGTGTACATGCCATCATTATTCCTGATAAAGGAGTAGGGGCATTGAATGAAGATGCCGTGCTTACCTCAGCAGGTGCATTGGAAGAGATGGCGGTATGCCGGGTAAACAGCCTCATGAAAAC
>CANKNL010000021.1 GCA_947483345.1 Chitinophagaceae bacterium
CACACAAAAAGTAAAAGAGCAATGGGTATTAACCAACCTGCTTGTTACCATCAATGAAAAAACTAAAATAGATGCGGCATTTGAAGAACAACTTATACCCTCGCTGCAATGGCTGGAAGAAATGGTGAGGGCAGAAAAAACAATAACACTGGATTACTGGCAGGTTCAGCAATGGCGGACTATTTACCGCAACGTATTAAGTGAAATTCTGGCAAAGCGCTACCACGAGCAAGGCGACCTGGCCAAAGAAACTTTATGCATTGGCGCTGCCTACCAGATGATGAAAGGCCAGCAGGATTATTACGGATCAATGAACGGTATTTATTTTTTACGAAACAGCCTGATGAGTAAAGATGTTGAAAAACTATACGCCCTGCTCACCAGCAAACAGCCCAACAAATTTGAAAGCTATCTTTTTACACACAATTCGGTTACCAAAAAAGAAGTGGTTGATTTTGCCGGTACTTCTTATATAAGAGAATATGATTTTGCAAAAGCCATTGAGTGGTTTAAAAAATCGGCCGACAAAAAAGTGATTACTAAAAATCCTTTTCTTGATGTGTTATACGATATGGAAGAGCAGTTAGCAGATGAGAGAAAATTCAGCACAACCAAACTTGCTTTTGCCCAGGATATGCTTAAACTGGAACAAGAGGCCAAACAGCCTGCTATGGCTGCAAAGAGTTATTACAAAATGGCGCTGGGTATGTACAACATCACTTATTATGGCCATACCTGGGAAATGGTACAGTATGCCCGCAGCGGCAGCGATGGTTATGCTATTCCAAAGGATGCTACCGGTTTTCAAAAAGAATACTATGGCGTTTTTAAGGCGCATGATTTTTTTGAAAAAGCCATGAACACCAGCACAGATAAAAACTTTAAAGCCCGCTGTTTATTTATGATGGCTAAATGCGCTCAAAAGCAAATACAGCAGCCACAATACAGTGAATACAGCATCAATTGGGATGCCTATGATGTGGCTTTAAAATCATACTGGTCTGTATTTAAGAACAACAAATATTTTCCACAGTTAGTGGAAGAATATGGCCATACCCTTTTTTATAAATCGGCGTTTAGCAGTTGTAGTTATTTAAGGGATTTTGTGAGGAAGAAATAAAAAAATGCATTAAAAAACGCCACTCCGGGGAGTGGCGTTTTTTTTATCCTCTTTACTTTATTTTACTTCGGTAATAAAATAAGATTATGGTCATTCATTCTATCACGTTATCCTGCCATTTATTGTGATTAACTGCACCCCATACTGTTACCGCAATTCAAACATTTATAACAGGTTCCGCTGCGTACGGTGATATGTCCGCAGGTGTTACACGCCGGTGCATCACTTTGCATGCTTTTAGCAGCCGCATTTACAGCATCTAACCCGTTGGCAACTTTTTTATGAGCGGTACGGTGTTGAGCTGTGGCAGGTTGTGCTGCAGGTTTTGATGCCCCCATCACCCGCACTTCACTCAGTTCTGGTTTACGGTCACCAATAGTTGGTGTATTCTGGTCCCATTCTTCATTGCCCAGGTTTTGTAATTCAGGAGCATCAAGTACATGAACCAGGTCATTTCTGCCTAAATACTCATACGCCAAGGAGCGGAAAATGAAATCGATGATAGAGGTGGCACTTTTGATATTTGGATGATCAACCATACCACTTGGTTCAAAACGTGTGAAAACAAATTTTTCAACATACTCCTCTAATGGTACCCCATATTGCAGGCCAATAGAAATGGCAATGGCAAAACAGTTAAGCATACTACGCATGGTAGCGCCTTCTTTGGCCATATCTATAAATATCTCCCCTAAGGTGCCATCATTATATTCACCGGTGCGCAGAAATAAAGCCTGTCCGTTAATTTTTGCTTTTTGTGTAAAGCCACGTCGTTTGGCTGGTAAAGCCCTGCGCTCTACAATCATCGCCAGTTGACGCTTTAGCGTTGTATCCGCACTGTTTTGTACACGCTTATTCATTTCATCAAGCAGATCATCAATGGTTAATTTACCCATATCTACCATGGTAGAAATATCTGCCGCCAATGCTGCCGCATTTTCTTCGCTGATGGCCTCGTCTAGTTTCTTTTTCTTATCGCTTTTGTTACTTAATGGTTGCGACAGTTTAGAACCATCGCGGTATAAAGCACAGGCTTTTAAACCCAGTTCCCAACTCAACCGGTATGAATCTGCAATTTCTGCCTGTGTGGCTTCATTAGGCAGGTTAATGGTTTTTGAAATGGCGCCACTTAAGAAAGGCTGTGCCGCACCCATCATACGGATATGCCCGTGAGCATGAATATAACGCTCGCCTATTTGACCACATTTATTGGCGCAATCAAAAACAGACAGGTGCTCATCTTTTAAATAAGGTGCCCCTTCCACTGTCATGGTGCCGCATATATAAATGTTAGCCGCTTCAATGTCCTCATCGCTAAATCCTAATGCTTCTAATAAGCTCCAGGCATAATCATTATATTGCTCGGGTTTAAATCCAAGTCTTTCCAAACAGGTTTCGCCTAATGTGTGAACATTGAACACAAAGCCAATTTCGAAAGCCGCACCCAGGAGGCTGTTTAGTTTGGTAATGTCGTCTTCGGTGAATCCTTTTTCCTGTAATGTTTTAGCATTAATAAATGGTGCTTTATCTAAGGACGCATGGCCTTTTGCATAGCAAACAATTTCGTCAATTTCTTTTTCGCTGTATTGCAAATTACGCAGCGCCTGTGGCACACTTTGGTTGATAATTTTAAAATATCCGCCACCGCTTAATTTTTTAAATTTCACCAATGCAAAATCCGGTTCAACACCCGTGGTATCGCAATCCATTACCAAGCCAATGGTACCAGTAGGGGCTATAACGGTTGTTTGTGCATTACGATAGCCATATTTTTCTCCCATCTGCACGGCATCATCCCAGGCCTTTGTGGCCGCTTTCAATAGATAATCAGGACAATATTTAGCATTAATACCCTGCGGTTTTATTTCAATGCCTTCATATGCATCAGTGGCATCGTATGCAGCCGCACGGTGGTTATGCATAACCCGTAGCATGTGTTTTTTATTCTCTTCATATTTATCAAATGTACCCAGGAAGCTGGCCAACTCCGCCGATGTTTTATAAGATACGCCGGTCATAATGGCGGTAATTGCCCCTGCAATACCTCTTGCTTCTTCGCTATCATAAGCAATGCCGCTTACCATTAACATAGAGCCCAGATTTGCAAAACCCAATCCTAAGGTTCTGTAATCGTAAGAGAGCTGAGCCACTTCTTTAGATGGAAACTGTGCCATCAATACTGATATCTCTAAAACAACAGTCCACAAACGGCAGGTATATTCAAACCCCTCTACATTAAATGTATTGTTGCTTTCATCAAAAAACCGACGCAGGTTAACGCTGGCCAAATTACAAGCTGTATTATCCAGGAACATATATTCACTACAGGGGTTAGACGCCCTGATGGGGCCACCTTCGGGACAGGTATGCCATTCGTTAATGGTAGAATCATATTGGGTACCCGGATCGGCACAACGCCATGCGGCATAGGTAATTTGCTCCCATAATTCTTTGGCCTGCACTTTTTTCATCACCCTGCCATCGCTTCTTCCTTTTAGTTCCCATTCTCCATCTTCATCTAAAATATTAAAGAACGCATTTGGTATGCGGATGGAATTATTACTGTTTTGTCCGCTCACTGTTTTATACGCTTCGCCTTCATAATCACTTGGATAACCAGCTGCTATTAGTGCGGCTACTTTATCTTCTTCCTGAACTTTCCAATTAATGAATTTTTCAATTTCGGGGTGGTCAAGATCAAGACAAACCATTTTGGCTGCCCGTCTGGTGGTACCACCACTCTTTATAGCGCCTGCAGCCCGGTCACCAATTTTTAAAAAGCTCATTAAACCACTTGAAGTACCTCCGCCGCTTAGCTTTTCACCTTCGCCCCGTATGCTACTAAAGTTGGTTCCTACACCGCTTCCGTATTTAAATATTCTGGCTTCGCGTACCCAAAGGTCCATGATCCCGCCTTCATTAACCAGATCATCATTAACGCTTAAAATGAAACAGGCATGTGGTTGTGGGCGCTCATAAGCATTGGCCGATTTTTTTAACTGCCCGTCTTTTGCATCTACATAGTAATGGCCCTGTGGTTTTCCGGTAATACCATACACTTCATGCAAACCGGTATTAAACCATTGCGGACTGTTTGGTACACAAGCCTGATTTAAAATGGAATACACCAATTCGTCATAAAATACCTGCGCATCATTTGGGGTAGCAAAATAGTCATAGCGTTCGCCCCACACTCTCCAGCAATGTGCCATACGATGAGCCACCTGTTTTATCGTGGTTTCTCTTCCGTTAGTACCATCATCTTTTGGAACACCTGCCTTCCTGAAATATTTCTGTGCCAAAATATCTGTGGCAATCTGGCTCCACTGCTTGGGCACTTCAACATTATCCATCTGGAAAACAATTTCACCGGTTGGATTTTTAATAACAGAGGTACGATAATCGTACTCGAACATATCGTAAGGACTAACGTCTTGTTTTGTAAACTGCCGCGAGAACTTTAATCTTTTTACAGGTTGTGCTTTTTTTGACATAATATATTAACGGCTTGGTTAGTTGGGTTAAGTAATTGTTAAGCAAACGAAAATATTTGTATTGGATGAACAAACAAACCTTTAAATATCAACACCTGTGGAAAAAAAAGTGGATAATTTTGTAGACTCAAACGGGTATTGGATTTGCTTAATTTCAGGCCCGGAAATAATAAAATAGTTCCTTAAAATCTTGGAAAATTCAGTAAGCATTCAATTGCCTGATTTTAGGCTGTTTGAGAGGTTTTGCCAGATTTTAAGTTAATCCCGGGAAATTTTAAGGGTGCCGGATCATGTTTGAGATTATATCGGGCAACTGCAGGATAAAGGTTTATTAACCGGCTATTTATGCCATCCAAATTCATATTTTTTTAATTTCAAAAAGTGCTTTTCGTTTATGCAACAAAGCTTTATTTTGGTGCTGGTATTTTATTGAATGTATTGAGTAAGTTTATAAAATCGAAAAAGATGAACAACAAAAAATTAATTTTCATACTAGGTGCATGGTGTATTATTGTTTCGATGGCCATGTATTTTATTGGACAGACATCAACTCATTTATCTCAACTACATGAGTTTTGGTGGATGCCTCTTCTGCCTGGTGCTTTAGCCCTGCTGGTAGCAAACAAAAAAAAATAAAGCGCACCGACGTTTAAAATGCCGCGCAACTTTTAGCCGTTGAAAGTATATTTGCAAACATGAGAGTTTTAATTCAAAGAGTTTTACAGGCCAGTGTTTGCATTAACAGTCATGTTAAATCCCGCATTAATTCCGGGCTGCTTGTTTTAATAGGCATTGAAGATGCTGATAACATAGCAGATTTGGAATGGCTGAGTAACAAAATAGTGAACCTCCGCATTTTTGATGACGACAACAACGTGCCCAATAAGTCTGTTAAAGATATGGGTGGCGATATTTTACTAGTGAGCCAGTTTACTTTACAGGCCTTAACAAAAAAAGGAAACAGGCCCTCGTATATTAAAGCCAGTAAGCCCGATGTAGCTATGCCGTTGTATGAAAAAATGATTGGGCAATTGGAACATGATTTAGGCAGGAAAATTTTTACAGGTGAGTTTGGTGAGGATATGAAAGTATCTCTCGTGAACGATGGCCCGGTCACTATATTTATCGATTCAAAAAACAAAGCGTAATGAAAATCCTTACCATTAATGATGCACAAAAAAAAATAGATGACTGGATTAATACAACCGGTGTACGCTACTTCAATGAATTAACCAACCTGGGCATTCTCATGGAAGAAGTAGGTGAATTAAGCAGACTGCTGGTGAGAAAATATGGCGAACAATCTTTTAAAGAAACGGATAAGGGAAAAGAATTATCAGACGAAATGGCGGATGTACTTTGGGTATTAATTTGCCTGGCAAATCAAACCGGTGTTAACTTAACCGAGGCATTGGAGAAAAATTTTGAAAAGAAAACTATAAGGGATCGGGATCGGCATCACCAAAATGAAAAATTAAAATAGCCGTCATTCCATCTTGATTTTTTTATACACTTAAAAGTATTGCCCACACTGCTTATCTTTGCAGCCTTATGGCAAATGAAGCAAACAATTTTCAGGAGTTAATCTCCCATTGTAAAGAGTATGGTTATATTTTTCAATCCAGCGAGATTTATGATGGCCTGGCGGCTGTTTATGATTATGGCCAAAACGGCGCCCAGCTAAAAAAGAACATCCGTGATCAGTGGTGGAAGAGCATGACGCAACTGCATGATAATATTGTAGGCATTGATGCCGCCATTTTCATGCATCCCACAACCTGGAAAGCATCCGGCCATGTTGACCATTTCAGCGATCCGATGATCGACAATAAAGACAGTAATAAAAGGTACCGGGTTGATCATTTGATTGAAGGCTTTGCCGACGAGCAGTTGGCCGTTGGCAATAAGCAGTTGGCAGAAGACCTTTTAGCTTCAATGGATGCTTTGCTTGCTGCAAATGATTATGCCGGTATAAAAAATCTTATCGATAATAATAAGATTAAATGCACCATCAGCAAAACCTGTAACTGGACTGAGGTAAGAGAATTCAATCTCATGTTCAGTACACAAATAGGCAGCATAACGGAAGATAGTGATACCATTTATTTAAGGCCCGAAACGGCGCAGGGTATTTTTGTGAATTTTTTAAACGTACAAAAAACCGGCAGGATGAAAATTCCTTTTGGTATTGCGCAAACCGGTAAAGCTTTTCGTAATGAAATTGTTGCCCGGCAATTTATTTTCCGTATGCGGGAGTTTGAACAAATGGAAATGCAGTTTTTTGTTAGGCCAGGCACACAAATGGAATGGTATAATTTCTGGAAAGCAGAAAGAAAAAAATGGCATGAGAGCTTGGGTATTCCTGCAGAAAAAATACGGTACCATGATCATGTAAAGCTGGCCCATTATGCCGATGCGGCTTTAGATATTGAATTTGAATTTCCATTTGGCTGGAAAGAACTGGAAGGCATTCACAGTAGAACCGATTTTGACCTGAAGCAACACCAGGAATTCAGTAAAAAGAAAATACAATATTTTGATAATGACCTGAACGAAGACGGAAAGCCTTTTGGAAATTATACCCCTTATGTTGTAGAAACATCCGTTGGATTAGATCGCTTATTTCTGACCATCATGAGTCTTGCCTATACCAATGAAACCTGGACAAAAGAAGACGGCACCCAGGATAGCCGTGTGGTATTAAAAATACCGGCAAAGATTGCGCCCACCAAACTGGCCATCCTGCCTTTATTAAAAAAAGATGGCTTGCCCGAAATTGCAAGAGAACTGATGAACGATTGTAAACCATCTTTTCATTGTTTTTATGAAGAAAAGGATGCCATTGGAAAACGCTATAGAAGAATGGATGCTATTGGCACACCATTTTGTGTAACCATCGATCACCAAACTAAAGAAGATAATACCGTAACCATCCGGTACAGGGATACCATGATACAGGAAAGGATTTCACTTAGCGACGTTAAGCGATTGGTGTTGGAGAAGATTGTATAAATCAAATCCATTATTCTATCAGTTTCCTGGTTTTAATGCTAACCGCCTTTTTTTCAACAACCCACTTCAAATCATTTTATTTATCGGAGCATTTATTATGCCCCGATAAATAAACATGATATATATCAGCCCTGCTGCTGAACTAAATCAATTCAAATTATAAGACTTCCTTTTAATTTAGTTCCCTATTCTGTCTTTCACTAATTTATTATTATGTCAAAAACCGACATCACCAAACCAGCAGACCTTACCGGCCATTCGGAAGGCACGGGCCCTTTAAGAATGCGACGTCCGTTATACGTTGATTTTATGCCTCCATGCAATAGTGCCTGTCCGGCCGGCGAAAATATTCAGGCCTGGATGGACTTTGCCCAGGCCGGAAATTATTTTGAAGCCTTTCAAACACTTGTTGAAGACAATCCCTTCCCTGCCATCATGGGACGAGTATGTGTTAAGCCATGTGAAACCGGTTGTAACAGAACACATATTGATACAACGGTTAATATCCATGCTGTAGAACGGTATATTGGAGATGAGGCCATTTCACAAAAATGGCCAATCCAATTTGTAGCTTATTCTTCAGGTAAAAAAGTGTTGGTGATTGGTGGTGGCCCATCAGGCCTTTCAGCAGCTTATCATTTAGCCCGTATGGGTCATGAGGTAGAAGTGTATGAAGCCTCTGGTCATTTGGGAGGGTTGCTATGGTCAGGTGTACCCGATTACCGATTACCAAAAGAGATTCTCGAATTTGAAGTGGACCGTATTGTTAGAACGGGTGTAAAAATAAAACTAAATTATAAAGTAGCGGATGTAGCCTTTGAAAAAACGGCCGGCCATTTTGATGCGGTTTATCTGGCCATTGGTGCACAGCTTATTCATAAAGAAGAATTTGAGCATGACGGGTCTGTTTACATGAGCGATGCTTTCTCTTTTTTTAATGAGGCAAAAATCAATATATCTCCATTTCTAAAAAAGAAAGTGGTGGTTTATGGCGGAGGTAAGCTGGCCTTATACCTTTCCCGGATGATAAAAAGATTTGGTTCGGAAGCCGTGGTCTATTTTGAAGGCGATAAAAAACTAATGCCGGCATATGATTATGAAACTGAAGATGCCCTGGATGAAGGTGTTGAATTAAATCTTTTACGCCAGATCAGCAGTATAAAAAATAAAAAGATAACATTTGAGAAGATGAAAGTGGAAAAAGGAAAAGCTGTTGGCACAAAGGAATTTGAAACGATCGATGCCGATGTGCTGATTATAGCGAACCGCCAGGAAACGGACTCTGCGTTTTTACGTGCTTTAACGGATTTAACTTTTAACGAAGATGGCAGCATCAATATTGACACAAGACGTATGACAGGCCAGGCAGGTATTTTTGCTGGCGGCGATATGCTACCTGGCGAAAACAGGAGTGCCACCATTGCCATTGGCCAGGGAAAAAAAGCGGCAAAAAATATAGACGCTTTTTTAAAAGGAAAAGCATTTCAAAAACCTGATAAGCATGCTACAGCCAGTTATAAAAAACTGCATATGTGGTATAAAACAGAAGCTCCTAAAAAAGAGCAGGATAAACTTAACCCGTTGGTTGCCATTCAGAATTTTGATGAAGTTATTGCCGGTTTATCCGAAAAAGAAGCCCGCTATGAATCTCAACGCTGCTTAAGCTGTGGTAACTGTTTTGAATGTGATGGATGCTTTGCGGCATGTCCCGAAGATGCCATTATAAAATTAGGGCCAGGCAATCGTTATAATTTTAATTACGATGCCTGCACAGGTTGTGCGGTTTGTTATGAACAGTGCCCTTGCCATGCCATTGAAATGATTCCAGAACCACTAAAAGCCAACAGCAATGCCAGATAAAAAAAAATTAGTATCCACCATTGATGGAAATGAAGCCGCTGCCTATATTGCGTACCGGGTTAATGAGGTTTGTGCCATTTATCCCATTACGCCCTCATCCAATATGGCCGAACTGGCCGATGAGTGGAGTGCCAAAGGCATTAAAAATATTTGGGGCAATGTACCAGATGTATTGGAGATGCAAAGTGAAGCAGGTGCCGCAGGTACTGTACATGGTGCGTTACAGACAGGTGCCTTAACAACTACTTTTACTGCATCGCAGGGATTAATGCTGATGCTGCCCAATATGTATAAAATTGCTGGTGAATTAACGCCTGCCGTATTTCATATTGCTGCCCGTTCGCTGGCTGCACAAGGTCTTTCTATTTTTGGCGATCACCAGGATATCATGGCCGCCAGAACAACCGGATTTGCTATACTTGGTTCTGCCAGTGTG
The DNA here is from genome assembly GCA_947483345.1 of Chitinophagaceae bacterium. Lineage (GTDB taxonomy): Bacteria > Bacteroidota > Bacteroidia > Chitinophagales > Chitinophagaceae > Ferruginibacter. Next base: position 9,923 of record CANKNL010000021.1, read on the forward strand.
CAGGAGGCGCATGATTTTGCACTGATTGCACAGGCAGCAACCCTGCGTTCGCGAATTCCATTCATGCATTTTTTTGACGGCTTCCGTACGTCGCATGAAGTGAATAAACTGGAATTAATTGCTGATGATGAAATTAAAAAAATGATTCCCGACGAATTGATTTTTGAACATCGTAAAAGAGCATTGAATCCCGATCATCCATTCATCAGAGGTACAGCTCAAAACCCCGACGTGTATTTTCAGGGCAGGGAAACCGTAAACCAATTTTATGATAATACCCCCGGTATAGTTGACAAAGAGATGAGGGCATTTGAAAAAATGACTGGCAGAAAATATGAACTATTCGATTATTGTGGTGCACCAGATGCTGAACAGGTTATCATCATCATGGGTTCGGGAGGCGAAACCGTTTCTGAAACGGTTATTGCTTTAAATGCAGCTGGAGCCCAAACAGGTGTTATTCAGGTTCGGTTATTCAGACCTTTCTCTTTGGCACATTTTATTACAGCATTACCTGCTTCTGTAAAATCCATTGCCGTTTTAGACAGAACAAAAGAATCGGGTGCAGCCGGAGAGCCTTTGTACCAGGATGTACTGGCCACATTGGTTAGCGCTTTGCAACAGGGTAAGCTAAAACAATTACCCCACATAATTGGTGGTCGTTACGGACTATCTTCAAAAGAGTTTACACCAGCCATGGTGAAAGCTGTTTTTGATGAGTTAAAAAAGAAAGACCCTAAAAATAATTTTACCATCGGCATAAATGATGATGTGAGTTTTACCAGCCTGGATTATGATCCTGAATATATTTTAGATGAATCGGCATGGAGACAGGGTTTATTTTTTGGATTAGGTGCAGATGGCACAGTTGGAGCCAATAAAAACACCATCAAGATCATTGGGGAGAATACAGATCTTTTTGCACAGGGTTATTTTGTTTATGATTCTAAAAAATCAGGTGCAAGAACCGTTTCACATTTACGGTTTGGCCCAAAACCAATCAGGGCACCCTATTTGATCAGTAAAGCTGATTTTATCGCCTGCCATCAATTCAACTTTACCGAAAAAGTAGAGATGTTGAACTTTATTAAAACAGGCGGTACTTTTTTATTAAACAGTCCGTTCTCTAAAGATGAAGTATGGAGCCGTTTACCCGGTTCTGTTCAACAGGAGATTATCAGCAAAAAACTGACTTTTTATATAATAGATGCTAATACAGTTGCTAAAGATACCGGCATGAGTGGTAGAATTAATACCATCATGCAAACCTGCTATTTTGCATTAAGCGGCGTGTTACCAAAAGCAGAAGCGATTGAGCAGATCAAACATGCGATTGAAAAAACCTATTCTAAAAAAGGCATCGCTGTAGTTGAGAAAAATTTTAAAGCCGTTGATGCCACCCTGGAAAATTTATATGAAGTAACCGTTCCGGCTACTGTCAGTTCTACATCAGCGATGCTTCCTGTAGTTGGTTCCGATGCACCTGAATTTGTAAAAACCGTTACCGCCATGATGATGTCGGGACATGGGGATGAATTACCAGTAAGTAAAATGTCGATAGATGGAACCTATCCGAGTGGTACAACCAAATGGGAGAAAAGAAATATCAGCGACCAGGTTCCTGTGTGGGAGCCCGATCTTTGTATACAATGTGGCAACTGTGCATTTGTTTGTCCGCATAGTGTGATACGTGCCAAATTTTACAATGAAGGATTTTTAAAGAAAGCACCCGATGGCTTTCAATCTGCGCCCATCAATTCAAGAGGTTTTCCCGAAACAAAATATACATTACAGGTGTATGCCGAAGATTGTACCGGTTGTAATTTATGTGTGGAAGTCTGTCCTGCTTCAGATCCTGTAAACCGTTCTTTTAAAGCCATCAATATGGCCGAAAAAGAACCCGATCCACAGATCATAAAAAAACAGATCGGCTTTTTTGAAGATCTTCCCTGGAACAACCGTTCTGACATTAATTTTTCAACGGTGCATGGGGCACAGTTCATGGAACCGCTATTTGAATTCTCCGGTGCCTGTGCAGGATGTGGTGAAACACCATATTTAAAATTATTATCGCAGTTATTTGGTGATCGATTACTCATTGCCAATGCAACCGGATGTTCATCCATCTATGGTGGTAATTTACCTACCACACCTTGGACCATGAATGCTGCCGGACAGGGCCCTGCCTGGTCTAATTCACTTTTTGAGGATAATGCAGAATTCGGTTTAGGTATGCGGCTCACTGCCGATCAACAATTGGGTATGGCACACCGCTATTTAAAAAAATTGGCCCCTCAACTCGGCGATCAGTTTGTTGCTGATTTGATAAACAGTCCGCAATTACAGGAGTCAGAAATTGCCCAACAACGACTCAGGGTAAATGAATTAAAACTAAAACTGGATCTGATACCGGATGCTGATGCCAAACATTTATTATCAGTGTGCGAACAGCTGGTACACCGCAGTGTATGGCTGATAGGTGGCGATGGTTGGGCCTATGACATCGGTTACGGCGGATTAGATCATGCCTTGGCCAGCGGCAGAAATATCAATGTATTGGTATTAGATACAGAAGTGTACAGTAATACCGGCGGACAAAGTTCCAAATCAACGCCAACAGCTGCATCAGCAAAATTTGCTTCGGCTGGCAAACGCGGCGGTAAAAAAGACCTGGCCATGCAAGCCATTTCTTATGGAAATGTGTATGTGGCAAGAATTGCATTTGGCGCCAATCCACAACAGGCTATGCTGGCCATGCGTGAAGCAGAAGCTTATGATGGCCCATCATTGATTTTGGCATACAGCCATTGTATTGCGCATGGTTACGATTTAAAGGACGGACTTACCCAACAGAACAATGCCGTGGCAAGTGGTTACTGGCCCCTGGTTAGATACAACCCTGTTTTACGTAAGAAAAAACTAAATCCTTTCATTCTTGATTCTACCAGGCCGGTAATACCATTAAAAGAATTTGCGTATAAGGAGTTACGTTATAAAGTACTTACGCAAACGAATCCTTCGGTAGCAGAGGAATTAATGACGCTGGCTCAGGAAATGGTGAATATAAGATGGAAAAATTATGAAGAGCTGGCAACCAAAACGGCTAGTGATTTTACACCAATTGCATAACGCTAAAAATAATTTTATGAACTTAAGTACAACGTACATGGGATTAAAATTGAAATCACCGGTGGTGGTTTCGGCCTGTACTTTATCAGAAGAAGTGGGCAATCTTGTTCAGATGGAAGATGCCGGTGCCGGTGCAGTAGTTTTATTTTCTTTGTTTGAGGAGCAGTTGAAAAAAGAAGAGGCAAAGTATGAATCGATTGTAAGAAGCACCAGTAATATGTTTGCCGAGGCCAGTGATTTCTTCCCCGATCTTGATGATTATCACAAAGGATCGGACCAATACCTGGAAAATATCCGAAAAGCAAAGGAACGTGTAAAGATCCCTATCATAGCCAGTTTAAACGGCATCACCAATGAAGGCTGGATAAGCTATGCCCGGCAAATGGAGCAGGCCGGAGCTGATGGACTTGAAATGAATATCTTTTTTATTCCGGCAGATGTGCATTTATCAACTTCTGCAGTTGAGTATCGTTACTTAAATATTATTGATGAAGTTAAGGCTACAGTTAAAATACCTGTAGCTGTAAAACTCAATCCTTATTTTAGTGCCATGGGTAATATGGCTAAGCGCATGCAGGAATACAAAGCTGATGCCCTGGTTTTATTTAATCGATTTTATCAACCCGATTTTGATATCAATAAATTATCGTTGGTGCACGATATCCATTTCAGTGAAGCAGATGAAATTAAGTTGCCTTTATTATGGATAGCTCTTTTGTATGGCCGGGTACCAATTTCATTGGCAGCCACTACGGGTGTACAAAGCTCGATAGAAGTTATTAAATATATTCTGGCAGGTGCCGATGTCGCTATGACTGCTTCTGCATTATATAAAAATGGTATCGGTTATTTAAAAACAATGAATAAAGAACTGGAGAGTTGGATGCTTACAAAAGAATTTGAGACTATCGATGCCTTTAAAGGGGTAATGAGCCAGCAGCATATCAGCGACCCAACCGGTTATGAAAGGGCTAATTATATTAAAGTGCTGGGAAGCCTGAGATGATCAATAATACTAAAAAGCCTGCAAACTAAATTGCAGGCTTTTTTAGTACAAGTTATTTTACTATTTACTTTCAAGCGCGGCCTGTGCAGCAGCCAAACGTGCAATAGGCACACGGAACGGAGAACAACTTACATAGTTCATTCCAAGCCTGTGAAAGAATTTCACACTGTCTGCATCGCCACCATGTTCGCCACAGATACCTACTTTTAGATGTGGTTTGGCTTTGCGGCCACCGGTGATACCAGCACGTACCAGTTCTCCTACACCATCCTGGTCAATGGTCTGAAACGGATCATAAGGAAGTATTTTCAGATCCAGATATTTTGGTAAGAAACCGCCAATATCATCCCGGCTGAATCCAAAACTCATTTGTGTTAGGTCATTGGTACCATAACTGAAGAAATCGGCAACATGTGCCATCAGTTCGGCACGAAGGGCAGCCCTTGGAGTTTCGATCATCGTTCCGTACAAATAAGGTATCTTTTTCATTTTCATTTTTGCACATACTTCTTTGTACACCCTATCTACAATAACTTTCTGATGTATCAATTCATTTACCGTACAGGTTACCGGTACCATTATTTCTGGAAATGCTTTTTTTCCGCTCTTCAGTAATTCAGCAGTTGCTTCAAGGATAGCACGTACCTGCATTTCTGTAATTTCGGGGTAACTGATACCCAGCCTTACACCACGATGGCCCAGCATCGGATTATTTTCATGCAGGGCCAGCACCCTTCTTCTTAATACACTCATGCTGATACCCAGTTCTTTTCCAAGCTGATGTAGCTTTTCGATGTCGTGCGGAACAAATTCATGTAAAGGCGGATCCAGCAAACGGATTGTAACCGGGTAACCTTTCATCACTTTCATCGTATCTTTTATATCTTTCTTTACATACTTTGCTAATTCTTTTAAAGCAGATCGCCTTTCGGCTTCTGTTTTACTCACGATCATTTTACGTAACAGGAATAAAGGCTGTTCGCTTCCTTCGCCATAAAACATATGTTCAGTGCGAAACAATCCAATTCCTTCGGCGCCAAATTTCATGGCATGCGCTGCATCTTCAGGCGTTTCGGCATTGGTACGCACCCCAATCTGTTTTATTTTATCAACCAGTTTCATCAGGTATTTATATGATTCATTCTTATCCAGGTCAATCTCTGTTAATGCCATAGTACCTTCATATACCAGGCCCTTGGTACCATTCAAGCTCAACCAATCCCCTTCCTTAATAATCTCGCCGTTTTTGGCATGAAAGGTTTTGGTATCTGTATGAATTTCAATATCCGAACAACCAACAATACAGCATTTTCCCCAGCCCCGTGCTACCAATGCAGCATGAGAGGTCATACCACCTTTGGTAGTCAGTATGGCCTGTGCCTTATGCATTCCATCCACATCTTCAGGCGATGTTTCTTCACGAACTAAAATTACTTTTTCGCCTTTGGTTGCCCAGGCTACTGCGTCATCAGATGTAAAAACAACCCGTCCCCTGGCACCACCCGGTCCGGCCGGTAATCCTTTTGCAATGGATTTGGTAATCAGTTCTGCTGCAGGATCGATCATCGGAAGCAGCAACTCAACCAGTTGATTGGGTGCTACCCGCATGACAGCAGTTGCGGCATCAATCATTTTTTCTTTGTGCATTTCTGATGCCATTCTAACTGCGGCTATACCATTGCGTTTACCAACGCGACATTGCAGCATAAACAGTTTTCCTTTTTCAATCGTGAACTCGATATCCTGCATGTCTTTATAATGCTGTTCCAGTCTTTTCTGAAAACCAAATAATTCTTTATAAAGAGCTGGCATTAATTTTTCCAGAGAAGTATATTGTTTGCTTTGTTCATTCATCGAATATTGATTTACCGGTGCCGGTGTACGGATGCCGGCCACCACATCTTCGCCCTGTGCGTTTACCAGGTATTCGCCGTAAAATTTATTTTCACCGTTACCGGGGTTCCGGGTAAATGCAACACCGGTACAACAGTCGTTACCCATATTACCAAATACCATCGACTGCACATTTACTGCAGTACCCCATTCATCAGGAATTTTTTCAATCCGTCTGTATTCTATGGCCCGCTTACCGGTCCAACTACTGAATACAGCGCCTATACCACCCCAGATTTGTTTCCAGGGATCATCCGGAAAATCGGAACCTAAAACTTTTTTTATTGTTTTCTTATAATCGGTAACCAATGCTTTCAGTTCATCAACAGTTAATTCTGTATCGCTGGTATATTTTTGTTTTTGTTTGATGTGCTCCAGTTTTTCGTCCATCATTTTACGGATACCTTTGCCATTCTTAACTTCTATACCAGCTCCTTTTTCCATCACCACATCTGCATACATCATAATCAGACGGCGGTATGCATCATAGGCAAAACGTTCATCACCACTTTGAGCAATAAGTCCCATAATGGTTTTTTCTGTCAGTCCAACATTTAATACCGTTTCCATCATGCCCGGCATGCTTCGCCTGGCGCCTGAGCGAATGGATACGAGCAATGGATTTTTTTCGTCACCGAATTTTTTACCGGCCAGTTTTTCCATTTTACTTAGGGATTCTTCTACCTGTGCCTTTAGACTTTTGGGGTATGTTTTTTTATTTTTATAAAAGTAGGTGCATACTTCTGTGGTAACCGTAAATCCCGGAGGCACGGGTAAACGCAGTTTGGGATGCCCTGCCATTTCTGCAAGATTAGCGCCCTTGCCGCCCAGCAAGTTTTTCATTGATTCATTTCCATCGGCTTTGCCGCCTCCAAAGAAGTATATATACTTCTCCTTTTTAGTTGATTTTGCCATGATTCTGTGTTTTTATATAGTACAGAGTTATGACTTGTTTGCTCTAATTATTAAAACATTACTCATGCCAGAAAGTGATTCTAATCATTTAACTAAAAGGTAGCCGAGAGCAAAATAAAATCATAAAGAATAAGCTAAAATATAAAGGTGTTACCAGGGGAGTTTTATATCACATACCCTCAATGGAAATAATAATGATATCAGTTAGTTCCCTAATAAAAATAAAAAGGGGATATCCAGCCGTTTATTCCATGACCTTTCGGAATGATCGGCACCCGGATACGTTTTGGTTATCCAGTTATTGCTGTTAAATCCTTTTTGCCGCATCTTTTTATCGGCTTTAAGTTGAAAAGGTTTATATAAGCTGTCGATTGTTTCAGTACCTAAATCAAAATAAATTTTATGATTTTCCGGAGCAGGTAAATGCCTTCCGAGATAGTTTAACATGGAAGCTGGAAATGGATTATTGTCTGCCCTGAAAATACCTGTCCAATGTGTTGACAGGCAGGCTGCGCCGCCAAATACATTTGGGTATTCGCAGATGGCATAAATGGAAATTAATGCCCCCATGCTGGACCCGGCAATAAACGTATTTTGCTGATCGGGCAGCGTTGAAAAATGGCTGTCGATAAATGGTTTCAGCTCCTGCACTAAAAACCGTAAATAATTATCGGATATAATTTGATAAGTCGTAAAAACAGCCTGCCCGCTGCTACGCTTAGCTTCAAGTAGTATTTCTTTTTTTGACTTACTTAAAGCTTCAAAAGGTTTTTGAGGAAGGTATTCATTATGCCTGGTTACGCCTGTATTCCATGCACCTACTACAATGCAGTTTTTTATTTTCCCCAACGAAAGTAAATTGCCCAACACGTCATCAACACCCCATTCCTGATGGTTCCAAACAATGGAAGAATCGAATAATGACCCCCCATCATTCATATACAAAACAGCATATTTTTTACCTGGATCATAATCATTTGGAAGCCATACATCAATAATACGCGGTGCTACAAATTTAGAATTGAAATTTTCAAAATGCCTGACGATTCCAGTTGAAACTTTAGGAATTTGTGCCATGGCTGCCATGCTGCTATACATGATTAGTATGATAACCAAAATGCGTTTCATCATCATAAGGGCACTTACTATTTAAAAGAATTAATATCTTCATAATAGGGAATCTCATCCTGGCTAACCGTTTCATGCTGTTTCCAAAAAGCCAATGTAATCACATGGCCGTCGGGTGTTTTAAGTAAGCGGCCAAAAACTGCATTAATGGTATTGAAAGTATAATCGGTAACCCCAACAGTGAAAGTTTCAGGACTACTAACTGGTGCTGGCTCTGCAGATGCAGGAGTTTCTTCACTTTCAGCCACTTTAACAACCGGTGGAGCAACAACTTTTGGCGGTGGTGATGGCACAACAACAACCGTGAATTTATTAAACGCCAGTATTTTTTTTAAGAAGTCAACCCTGGCCGGCGGCACATTTTTCTCCACGATGCCGCATTTAATGCCATCCAGTTCTTCGAATTCGTGATTTTTATTTATGGCCATCTTCTGTTATTTTGAATGTTGAATTATAAATTTTGAATTAA
>CANKNL010000022.1 GCA_947483345.1 Chitinophagaceae bacterium
ATCCCTTTATTGAGGGGTCGTGGATGACAAAGCATCATGGTAAATATTATTTGCAATTTGGTGCACCCGGCACAGAATTCAGTGGATATCTGGATGGTGTTGTTGTAAGCAATGAGCCATTGGGCTACTTTGCACCTCAATCTGATCCGCTTAGTTTTAAACCCGGTGGGTTTTTGCGGGGAGCAGGTCATGGCGCAAGTTTTCAGGATAAGTTTAGCAACTGGTGGCATGTTTCTACAAGCATCATTTGCGCAAAAAATACGTTTGAAAGAAGAATCGGTATTTGGCCGGGCGGATTTGATAAAGACGATGTGATGTATACGAATACGGCATTTGGCGACTATCCCATGTACCTGCCTTCCGAAAAAAGGACAACGGCTTCAGGCCCTGGCTGGATGTTATTAAATTACAAAAAGCCCATTACCGTTTCATCAACATTAGGTGCTTACCAGGCAAATTATGTTAATGACGAAAGCATAAAAACATATTGGAGTGCGGCCACGGCCAATAGCGGCGAATGGGTGGCAACTGATCTTGGCCAATTGTCAACGGTTAATGCCATACAGATCAATTATGCCGATCAGGATGCCGAATTCATGGGCAAATCCTCAGGCGTTAGCCATCAGTATATACTCTATTATTCTGTGGATGGGAAAAAATGGAATACACTGATTGATAAAAGCAATAATAAAACCGATGTGCCTCACGATTATATTGAATTAGAAAAACCCATACAGGCCCGGTTTATTAAAATGGAAAACAGGCATATGCCTACAGGCCAATTTGCACTCAGCGGGTTACGCATTTTTGGTAATGGTAATGGGGCTAAACCCGCACCGGTAAAAACCTTTCTGGTATTACGAACCGAAAAGGATAAACGCAGTGCATATATAAAATGGCAGCCGGTTGACAATGCCTTTGCCTACAATATTTATTATGGCACAGCACCCGATAAATTATACAATTGTGTGATGGTACATGATTTTAATGAATATTGGTTTAAAGCCATGGATAGTCAAAAAACATATTATTTTACGATTGAGGCTATCAATGAAAACGGCGTATCAGATCAGTTTAAAATAGTAACAGTTAAATAAAAAATTTAAAAGAAAGAAAAAATCATGATAAAGAAAAGCACACTCGTTTTATTTGTATTCATTTCATGTTCGGCATTTGCACAAAAAGCAGTAGATACAAAAATGCAACTGTACGTAACAAACCTGATGAAAAAAATGACCCTGGAAGAAAAAATAGGCCAATTGAATTTACCCGGTTCGGGCGATATTACCACAGGCCAATCCAGCAGTTCGGACATTGGTAAAAAAATAAAGGACGGCCATGTTGGGGGATTGTTTAATATAAAATCAGTGGCAAAGATTAAAGCCGTACAGAAAATTGCTGTTGAAGAAAGCAGGTTGAAAATACCATTGCTTATAGGTATGGATGTGATACATGGGTATGAAACCACTTTTCCTATTCCCTTAGGTTTAAGTTGTAGCTGGGATTTAAAATTAATAGAACGCAGTGCACAGATCGCTGCAACAGAAGCTAGTGCTGATGGCATTTGCTGGACCTTTTCTCCAATGGTAGATATAGCCAGGGACCCACGATGGGGGCGCATTGCAGAAGGCAGCGGCGAAGATGCATACCTCGGCGGCCAGGTAGCCAAAGCCATGGTACGCGGTTACCAGGGCGATTTCTCTAAAAATACCAATATCATGGCTTGTGTTAAACATTATGCTTTATATGGTGCAGCCGAAGCGGGTAGAGATTATAACACAACCGACATGAGTTTACAAAGAATGTACAATGAGTATTTACCACCTTACAAAGCGGCGTTTGATGCCGGGGCAGGTAGTGCCATGGCATCTTTTAACGATGTAAATGGTATACCGGCAACTGGTAATAAATGGTTAATGACTGATGTGTTACGTAAACAATGGGGCTTTAAAGGATTTGTGGTAACCGATTATACCGGTATCAATGAGATGGTAGAACATGGCATGGGAAATTTACAACAGGTAGCTGCACTGGCTTTAAACGCCGGTATTGATATGGATATGGTAGGTGAAGGATTTTTATTGACATTGAAAAAATCATTGAGTGAAAATAAAGTAACCCTACAGCAAATTGATAAGGCCTGCAGGTTAATATTAGAAGCAAAATATAAACTGGGTTTATTTGAAAATCCATACAAGTATTGCGACGAAAAAAGGGCTGCCAGTGAAATCTTTACAGCCAAAAACAGACAAGAAGCAAGAGCAATAGCAACACAAACATTTGTGTTATTAAAAAATAAGGATCATGTTTTACCCATTAAAAAAACAGGTACCATTGCCTTGGTGGGTCCGTTGATCGACAATAAAAATAATATGCCCGGAACCTGGAGTGTTGCCGCAAATTTTGAAAAGTCAGTAACCATTTTACAGGGTTTAAAAAATGCAGTGGGTGATCAGGCCACCATATTAACTGCAAGAGGCTGTAATTTAATAGCAGATAAAAAAGTGGAGGACCGGCATACCAATCCGCATAATGGAGGTTCTTATGTTAGAGATAACCGAAGCGATGCCGACATGCTGAATGAAGCCATTGCTAATGCCAATAAGGCAGATGTGGTGGTGGCTGTATTGGGCGAAGCCGCTGAGTTTAATGGTGAAAGCAGCAGCCGTTCGAATATAGAAATTCCTCAAATTCAAAAAGACCTGTTGGCAGCCTTATTAAAAACAGGCAAACCGGTTGTATTGGTTTTATTAACCGGGCGGCCATTGGCTTTAACCTGGGAGCAGGAAAATGTGCCGGCTATATTAAATGTATGGTTTGCAGGCAGCGAAGCAGGTGATGCCATTGCTGATGTGTTATTTGGTGATGTAAATCCGTCGGGAAAATTAACCACCACCTGGCCACAAAATGTAGGACAGGTACCCTTATATTACAACCATAAAAATACTGGCAGACCTGAATCTATTGGCAAAAATTTCGAAAAATTCCGTACTAATTACCTGGATGTCACCAATCAGCCTTTATACCCATTTGGTTTTGGTTTAAGCTATACTAGTTTTAGTTATGGGGATGTAAAGCTGAGCTCAAACAACTTAAAAGCTAATGAAACCCTAACCGCCAGCGTTACCATAACCAATACCGGACTTGTAGCAGGTAAAGAAACGGTACAGTTATATATCAGAGATCTGGTGGGCAGCAGCACAAGGCCTGTAAAGGAATTGAAAGGGTTTAAAAAAATAGATTTGCTGGCGGGCGAAAGTAAAACGGTTTCTTTTAGCATCACAACGGATGATCTAAAATTTTACAACAATCATTTAATATTTGATTGGGAAGCAGGCGAATTTGAAATCATGGTTGGACCTGATTCTAAAAATATCAAAACAGAAAAAGTACAATGGGTAAAGTAAGCTGTTAAATGAGATGGATAATAAAAACACCATGTCGTGAACGGGTTAAGCTGGCCATGATGGGTATTAAAAACCAGGCCTTTAAACCAACTATTATAGCATGCACTTATTAATAAAAAATATGTACAAGATCAGCTTCATTTTCGGATGTCTGTTAATGCCCTTCGCCCTGTTATCGCAGGGCTTGTTATCCAATACCGGTAATAGAAAAATGACCACTTTAAACGGCAACTGGAATTATATTGTTGATCCTTATGAAACCGGGTATCTTAATTTTCATTCCGAAGTATTCGATCAAAAAAATGCCAATTCTCCATCTGCATTTTATAATAATTATCATCCCAAAAATAAATTGGAATTGGTAGAATATGATTTTGATAAATCACCTTTAATGAAAGTGCCCGGTGATTGGAACACCCAAAAAGAAAAACTGTTTTATTATGAGGGGTCTGTGTGGTTTAGAAGAACTTTTGATTATAATTTAAAAGCGAATAAGCGCCTTTTTGTTTATTTCGGTGCTATCAATTATAAAGCAGATGTTTATTTGAATGGGAAAAAATTGGGCATTCATGAAGGCGGCTTTACACCATTTAATTTCGACATTACATCCGTAGTAAAGGCTAAGGGTAATTATTTAATAGTAAAAGTAGACAACCGGCGTTTTAAAGAAGCGGTACCCACTTTAAATACCGACTGGTGGAATTATGGTGGCATTACAAGAACGGTTTCTTTAATTGAAGAACCTGATGTCTATATCCGGGATTATAACATACAGCTTAAAAAAGGCCGCCACAATGTAATTGCGGGGTTTATAAAATTGGGACATGCTGTAAAAAATGAAAAGCTGACCATCAGCATACCGGAATTAAAAATTGAAAAAGATATTGAAACAAACACCGAAGGTGATATTGAATTTGAATTGGCCGTAAGTGAGTTGATTAAATACTGGTCTCCAGGTTCTCCCAAACTGTATACCGTTTATATCAAATCTGCTTACCAAACATTAAAAGATGATATCGGGTTCAGAACCATCGAAACTAAAGGGCCTGATATTTTATTGAATGGCAAATCAATTTTTTTAAGAGGCATTAGTCTGCATGAAGAAATTGCCGGCAGAAGAGCAAATAGTGAAGCCGATGCGCTTACGCTTTTAACATGGGCAAAGCAATTAGGTTGTAATTATGTGCGGCTGGCACATTATCCGCATAACGAAAATATATTACGGATGGCGGATAAGATGGGGCTCATGGTTTGGGAAGAAATTCCCGTTTACTGGACCATTGATTTTAATAATACCGCGACTTACAATAATGCAAAAAATCAATTAACCGAAGTGATTACCAGAGATAAAAACAGGGCCTGTGTCATCATCTGGTCAATGGCCAATGAAACACCTTTATCCGAAGCACGGAATACTTTTTTAGTTAACCTGGTTAGTCATGCTAAAACCTTAGATAGTACCAGACTGGTCAGCGCGGCATTATTAACCCGTAGTGAAAACGGCATAGGTGTCATTGATGATAAAATTGGCGCCTATTTGGATATTGTGGCATTTAATGAATATATGGGATGGTACGGCGGGGATTTGAAAACGGCACCTGATGCAAAATGGACCAGTCCTTATGATAAACCGGTAGTGGTATCAGAATTTGGGGGAAGTGCTAAACAAGGATTACATGGCTCAAAAGACGAGCGTTGGAATGAAGAATACCAGGCATATTTATATCAGCAAAATTTATTGATGATAGAAAAGATACCCAATATAAGAGGAGTGAGTCCCTGGATATTAACAGATTTCAGATCACCAAGGCGTTTATTACCCGGTATACAAGATGGGTTTAATCGAAAAGGATTGATATCTGATAAGGGGAAAAAGAAAAAAGCATTTTACACATTACACGCCTTTTATAAAAAAATGGCAGGGCAGTATGATTAACACCATAAGACTATGAAAAAACACGTATTTTATTTTTATTTGTTGCGGTTAGTTTATTTGATTGTAGTAACAACAACTTTAGTAGCCTGTAATCATTCAAAAAAACTCGTTACAGCCAAAGGCTGGAAATTAATTTGGAACGATGAATTTAACTACACGGGTTTACCGGATAGTACAAAGTGGAATTATGATGTTGGCGGTCATGGCTGGGGTAATAATGAAAAACAATACTACCTCAGAAATTCTTTGGAGAATTCTTTTGTTGCCGACGGCGCATTGCACATTGTTGCATTAAAAAAAGATGTCGAAGGATCAAACTATACCTCAGCTAAATTATTAACCTATCAAAAATTTTTATTGCAATATGGCAAGGTTGAAGTCATGGCCAAATTGCCCCGGGGTACAGGCAACTGGCCTGCTATCTGGATGCTTCCCGAAAGTTTGAGAAAAAATGAAGAGCAATGGCCGCTTTGTGGAGAAATAGATATTATGGAGCATGTGGGTAAAGACCCCAATGTGATTCATTCATCGCTCCATACACAGTTATATAACCACTTAAAGGGTACCCAGATGAGTTATTTTAAAAAGCTGCCCGATGTATTCGATAGCTTTCATAAATACGGGATAGAATGGACAGTGAGTGATATCAAATTTTATATTGATGATAAACTTTTTTTTGAATCTGCAAAAGGACAGGCTGGCAGAATCAGTAACAATGAAGGCTGGCCGTTTGATAAGCCGTATTATTTGATTTTAAATCTGGCTATCGGGGGTAACTGGGGTGGTGAAATTGATGACCGTATTTTCCCAAATGACTTTCAAATAGATTATGTAAGAATGTATAAAAAATAATACAAAAAAATGACTACTAAAAAAGCTGGCCTTATCATTGTTGTTCTATTGTGCAGTATAGGGTCCTTCGCACAGTCTGTAAAATTAATGACCTACAATATACGCCTTGATGTGGCTATTGATGGAGACCATGATTGGACGCATCGAAAAGATTTTTTCACCGCTCAAATTCAATTTTATGAGCCGGATATTTTTGGAGTGCAGGAAGCCAAGCCCAACCAGGTAGCTGATATCTCTAATGCACTTGCAACGTATAACACAATAGGCATTGGAAGAGATGGGATAGATCAGGGCGAGTCCTCTAATATTTATTATAACAAAGAGCGGTTTCTACTTATAGAAACCAATACATTCTGGCTTTCACAAACGCCCGATACCATCTCTAAAGGCTGGGATGCCGCATATAACCGGGTATGTACTTACGGCCTTTTTAAAGATAAAAAAACAAAAAAATACATGTGGGTTTTTAACACACATTTGGATCATATAGGTGAAGAAGCCAGAACCAAGGGCATTGTACTTATTCTTTCTAAAATAGCTTTACTCAATCAAAAAAATTACCCTGTCATATTTATGGGCGACTTTAATTCGGAACCCGACACCGAAAGGATGATGGCATTACGAAAAGACATGAATGACAGTAAGGAGATCTCTGTACAAAAGCCTTTTGGTCCTTATGGCACATTTAATAATTTTAAACACAACGAACCGGTTACTAAATTGATCGACTATATTTTTATTTCCAAATCAGCCGATATAACCGTTCTTAAATATGCCGTTTTAAGTGATTCAAAAGATTTAAAATATCCATCGGATCACTTACCTGTTTATGTAGAATTAGCGTATAAAAATTAATTATGAAAAAACGAGTTTTTAAAAATGGCCCGGTTTATTTACTGGTAGTTTGCTTAACAATATTTGCATATGGATTTATTCAACCACTGGGTAAATTTGAATCTCTAAATGGCTCTGTACAGAAAATAAATAAAGTCAATTTTTGGTTAACAAAAGCCGACGAGTCGGTTAAGCTTCAAAAGCAAGATGTGGTATTGGGTTTTGGCAGTACGGTTAATGCTTATCCCAATATTGAAGTTGACGAATCAATCGTGTATCAAACCATTGACGGTTTTGGTTTTACCTTAACGGGTGGAAGTGCAGAGGTCATTAATCAATTAAGCAGCCGGGTAAAAAAGAATTTATTGCAGGAGTTATTCGGCAAAAAAAGTAATTCAATCTCTTTAAGTTATTTACGCATAAGTATCGGGGCATCTGATTTAAACAGTTTGCCATTTTCTTATAATGATCTACCTCAAGGGCAAACAGATAGGCCATTGAATCAATTTAGTTTGGCGCCGGATATGACCGATCTCATTCCGCTTTTAAAAGAAATTTTATTGATTAACCCGGCAATTAAAATAATGGCCTCTCCCTGGTCGGCTCCGGTATGGATGAAAGATACAGCCAGTTTTATAGGCGGCAGTTTGCAGCCTAAATATTATGATGTATATGCCAGGTATCTTGTTAAGTATATTCAAACAATGAAAGCAGCAGGTATTAACCTCGATGCCATTACACCACAAAATGAGCCCCTTCATCCGGGTAATAATCCAAGTATGTTGATGAGTGCGGCCCAGCAGGCCGATTTTATTAAAAATCATTTGGGGCCCGGTTTTCAGAATGCAAATATTAAAACTAAGATTGTTATTTATGATCATAATTGCGATAAACCCGAATATCCGATTGCGGTATTAAGTGATGCAGCAGCAAATAAGTTTATTGCCGGTTCGGCTTTTCATTTATATGGTGGTGATATCAGTGCTTTATCAAAAGTGCGTGAGGCATTTCCAAATAAAGATATATACTTCACCGAACAGTATACATCAATAAGTCAAAAATTTGGCGTTGATTTAAAATGGCATATTAAAAATGTGATCATTGGTTCTATGCGTAATTGGAGTAGAATTGCCTTGGAATGGAATTTGGCCAATGACCAGTCATTTGGCCCCCATACACCGGGTGGATGTACCACCTGCAAAGGGGCGATCAGTATTGATAGCAACAATAATATTACCCGTCATGTGGGTTACTATATTATGGCACATGCGTCAAAATTTGTACCGGCAGGTTCAGTCAGAATGGCCAGCCAGGTCATTGGTGATTTGCATCATGTGGCCTTTAAAACCGTTGCCGGAAAAAAAGTTTTAATTGTTGTTAATGTTGGGCAGGCTACCGAAATATTCAATATCAAATTTCAAGGCAAATGGATCACGTCAACATTAGAATCGGGTTCAGTGGGAACCTATATTTGGTAATCAATTTATTTATTAATCAATTTATTTTATGAAAGCAGCAGTAACCATTGTCTTGATGTTAATTTCCGGGTTAGTTTTATCTCAGCAAAAAAGTAAAACTCAGGTGCCGGCTTTTTCAGTAAAAGATAAAGTCGTAACCGTTTATACGTCGGCCGATAGCAGTCAATTCAGATTAACTAAAACAGATAATCTGACATTTAAAAATTTTGGTCAGCCTTTAGAAACGCAGGTATGTGTTTTTGTAAATCCTCAAAAAACCTATCAGTCTTTTTTAGGTATAGGGGCAGCCATAACTGATGCCAGTGCCGAAGTGTTTGCTCAATTACCCACGGCTAAACAACAGGAGTTTTTGAATGCGTATTTCAGTAAAGAAAAAGGGATTGGGTACTCTATAATCCGTACCTCTATTCACAGCAGTGATTTTAGTTCGGGCAGTTATACCTATGTGGCAGAAGGTGATGCCGCTTTAAAAACATTTAATATTGATCATGATAAACAATTCAGGATTCCTTTGATAAAAAGGGCGATGCAAACAGCCGGTGAAAAAGTTCATCTGTACGCCAGCCCATGGAGTCCGCCGGCTTTTATGAAAGACAATAACAATATGCTCAAAGGGGGTAAATTGTTACCCGCATTTTATCAGTCATGGGCAAATTATTATGTAAAATTTATTACCGGTTACCAGCAGGCAGGCATCCCGGTTTGGGGTTTAACGGTTCAAAATGAACCCATGGCAACCCAACGTTGGGAATCCTGTATTTACACCGCCGAAGAAGAACGTGATTTTTTAAAAAATTACCTTGGCCCAACGTTAAAAAAAGCAGGACTTGGGGATAAAAAAATTATTGTATGGGATCATAACCGCGATCTGATTACACAACGGGTTAGTACCATTTTAGCCGATGCTGAAGCTGCCAAGTACGTTTGGGGCATTGGGTTTCATTGGTATGAGAACTGGACCGGCGGCGATCCGATGTTTGCTAATGTTGGGGAAGTAAATAAAATGTATCCGGATAAGAATTTATTTTTCACCGAAGGTTGTGTAGAAAGTTTTAATGCACAAAAATATCAGTTTTGGGCAAACGGCGAACGCTATGGTCGCTCACTGATAAATGATTTTAATAACGGCACTGTGGGCTGGACGGATTGGAACATCCTGCTTGATGAACATGGCGGCCCAAATCATGTCGGTAATTTTTGTTTTGCGCCTGTACACGCCGATACAAAATCCGGTGAGATCATATACACGCCTTCATATTATTTTATTGGCCATTTTTCAAAATTCATTAATCAGGGTGCCAGGCGTATCAGCAGTGTGGCCAGTCGCAGCCAATTACTTACAACGTCTTTTTTAAATACCAATGGAAAAGTGGTTACCGTTGTGATGAATCCAACTGCACAAAAAATAAATTATTTTCTTTGTATCGGAACTCAGGCTACTGAGGTTTCTATTTTGCCTCATGCCATTCAAACCTTGTTATATTGATTATGAAAAACATTATTTCAGTCATCTTTTTTATTCTTATTTCGATTGCGGCAATAGCGCAACGCAAATCCAATGCTCAAAAAGTAGATTCGGTTTTAATACTAATGACCCTGGAAGAGAAAATCGGCCAGTTAAATCAGTACAACGATGATTGGAAAGCTACCGGGCCGGTTACAATTGATAATAAAAAAGCCGATCAGATCCGTCTGGGACAGGTGGGCTCACTGTTAAATACATTAGGAACTGAGCGTACCAGGAGTTGGCAAAATATAGCCATGCAATCCCGTTTAAAGATTCCATTATTATTTGGGCAGGATGTAGTGCATGGATTTAAAACCACTTTCCCCATTCCTTTGGCCGAAGCTGCTAGCTGGGATCTGGATGCCATGCAATTATCGGCAAGAATAGCGGCAACTGAAGCCAGCGCAAGCGGTATACACTGGACCTTTGCACCCATGGTTGATATTGCCCGCGACCCGCGTTGGGGAAGGGTTATGGAAGGTGCTGGTGAAGATCCCTACCTGGGCTCTAAAATCGCTTACGCCAGGGTAAAAGGTTTTCAGGGAACCCAATTGGGCGATGTAAATGCGGTGATGGCATGTGCCAAACATTTTGCGGCTTACGGTGCAGCTATTGGTGGCCGTGACTATAATTCAGTGGATATGAGTGACCGGCTATTATGGGAGGTTTACCTGCCGCCTTTTAAAGCCGCATTGGATGCCGGTGCTGCCACATTCATGAATTCATTTAACGATCTTAATGGTGTGCCTGCAACAGGAAATAAAATTTTACAAAGGGATATTTTAAAAGGCAAATGGGGCTTTACTGGTTTTGTGGTGAGCGACTGGGGTTCGATAGGTGAAATGATAAATCACGGCAATGTAAAGAATGACTATGAAGCTGCTTGGTCTGCAATAACGGCCGGTAGTGATATGGATATGGAAAGTCGTTGCTACAAAAATAACCTGGCCCAATTGGTAAAAGATAAAAAAATAACAGTGTCTTTGATTGATGATGCGGTACGCAGGATACTGCTTAAGAAATTTGAACTGGGTTTATTCGACGATCCATTCAGGTTTTGTAATGCAGAAAGAGAACAACGGGAAATCAATAATCCGGAACATGCCAAAGTGGCCAGAGAGATAGCGGCAAAGAGTATTGTGCTGTTAAAAAATACCAACTCCCTGTTGCCGTTATCCAAGCAATTGAAAACAATTGCTTTTATCGGGCCTTTAGTAAAAGCACTAAAACAAAATAAGGGTTTTTGGGATATTGAAGTGCCCGGGGTTGATTCCAATTTTATCGTTTCGCAATGGGAAGGATTGCAAAATAAAGTGGGTGCAAATACCCAATTACTTTATGCCAAAGGCTGCGACATTGAAGGGGATGATCAATCAGGATTTGATGAAGCACTGGAAGTCGCAAAACAGTCAGAGGTGGTTATACTCAGTATTGGTGAAAGAAGAGACATGAGTGGCGAAGCTAAAAGTCGCAGTAATATCAATATTCCGGGCGTACAGGAAGAGTTGTTAAAAGCCTTATTGGCAACCGGGAAGCCGGTCGTTGTATTAATCAACTCCGGCCGGCCACTGGTTTTTAATTATACTGCCGATCATGCGCCTGCTATTTTATATACTTGGTGGCTGGGCAGCGAAGCTGGCAATGCCATCGCAGATGTATTGTTTGGAGATGTAAACCCATCTGCCAAATTGCCTATAAGCTTTCCCGTTAGTGTAGGGCAAATTCCCATCTATTATAGTCATTTTAATACCGGCCGCCCGGCAACAAACGATAGCAGCCACAATTACAATTCATCGTATAATGATTTGTCCATTTTTCCAAAGTATGCCTTTGGGTTTGGCTTAAGTTATACCAGCTTTGTGTACAGTAACCTGCAATTGAATAAAAAGAAAATGAAAAAAAATGAACAAATTGAAGCTTCTGTAACCATTACCAATACCGGTAAAGCCGATGGAGAAGACATTGTACAATTGTATATAAGAGATGAGGTAGGTTCTATTGCACGTCCGGTAAAAGAACTAAAAGATTTCAGAAAAATTAAATTGAATGCGGGAGAAACTAAAACTATTCGATTTATCATTACTAAAGAAAAACTGTCTTTTTATGCACCGCATTCTGTAAATAATCAGCAATTGCAATGGGTGGCAGAGCCTGGGGATTTTGAACTGATGATTGGCGCTTCTGCTGAAGATATTAAATTAAGAGCAAGGTTTGAATTGATAAAGTAAAATGAACTGATGGTATATCAAAGAAGAAAATTTTTAAAAACATTGGCCATCACCACTACGGGCCTGGCCCTTTTGCCATCCTGCAAAACCTTGTTTTTGCAAAGAGATACCCAAAAATATGGGGTTCCCGAATCCCTGCAAAAAGAGATGTATCAAAAAGCATTAGCCATTGCTAAGAGTAAAATCCGGGGTGGCGACAATGATCCTGTATTCAAAAAACCCTATGTTGATGCAGCTTTTAGCAGTAATATTTTTTATTGGGACACCTGTTTTATTTCTTGCTATGCCAAATATCATCAAGATGAACTTCCGATTGCAAATGCCTTGGATAACTTTTATAATTTGATGGATAGTGATGGTTTTATCTGCCGTGAATTTACTCACGATGGAAAACCTTTTTGGCCAAAAGAGCATCCTGTGAGTGCAAATCCACCGCTTTTGGCTTTTGCTGAATTGGAATTATATTCCATTAATAAAGATAAAAATAGACTCAAAAAAGTATATCCTTTTTTAGTAAAACATTTTGAATTTTGGGTCAAAAATTATCGTGGCGAAGACAAACTCTTTTTTGGAGATGGATTAGCCACAGGAATGGATAATATTGACCGTTTTCCAGAAGGTTGGCAAGACGACCACCAAGGAATTCAGTTGAAACTTATCTATCCAGAAATATTTAATTATAATTGGCTAAGCAGCACTTGGAACAAACAAGGGAGAATGGTAGATACGTCCTGCCAAATGGCTCTTTTTGCGAAAAACCTTGTAGAAATAGCAACCATAGTTAACAAAAATGAAGACCTTAAATATTATACTGATTTTTATGAAGAAACCAAAGAAGCCATTAATAAACTTTGTTGGAACGAAGCAGACAGTTTTTATTACGATTTAGGTTATTCTAAACAAATAAAACGCAAACATATAGGCATGTTTTGGGTATTGATTGCCGAAGTTATCCCAAATGAAAAACTACCTAAATTTTTAGCACATCTTACCAATCCCGATGAGTTTTGGAGAAAAATTCCTATTGCAACAACACCTGCAGATGAAAAAGGATTTTCTCCCAAAGGGGATTACTGGAAAGGCAGTGTTTGGGCACCCACAAATTATATGATTTTAAAAGGATTACAAAAATACAATCAAACTAAAATCGCCTCTGATTTAGCCAAACAATATTATTGGTCAGTAGCCGAAGTGTATAAAAAAACAGGCACATTTTGGGAAAATTACGCCCCCGATTTTTTAGAACAAGGAAATAGCTCTCGTCCAGATTTTTGTGGCTGGACAGGCATTGTGCCTATTGCTGTTTATAAAGAATTTATATAAATGTTTGCACCAATGCTATTTGTAGTAAGCCTCTAAAATAAAAAGTTGAATCATTTATTTTTTTTATTCTGCCAGTTAATCGATCATGATTAAAGTATTAATACCATTGCCCGATCACGACTTTGACCTCACAGAGGTGGCAGTGCCGTGGGCATTATTTACACAACAAAAATTTGAGATTATTTTTGCAACTGAAAATGGGGATAGAGCCTATTGCGATCCCAGATTAATTACAGGTGTCATCTTCAGACAATTGGGTGCAAACAAAGAGGCTATATCATTTTATAGGGCCTTAGAAAAAACAGAAAACTTTCTTCATCCTATAAAATACGAAAATATAAAACCGGATGATTTTGATTTACTTGTTTTACCCGGCGGACATGCACAAGGAATAAAACAATACCTGGAAAGTAAAGTATTGCAAAGTAAAGTGCTTCAGTTTTTTGAATTGAATAAACTGGTTGGAAGTATTTGTCATGGTTGTATTGTATTGGCCAGAACCATTGACCCATCAACAGGTAAAACTGTTGTGTATTATAAAAAGCTAACAGGCCTTACAAAATTTCTGGAGCGGGTGGCCTATTATCTCACATTCTGGAAATTAGGAACCTATTACAGAACCTATCCTTGCTATGTGGAAGATGAAGTAAAAGGATGTCTTGTTGATAAGAACAATTTTAAAACTGGCGGCAATCAGTTTAGGCCTTATGTATGTAGTGATGGAAATCTGGTAACTGCCCGTTGGCCTAAAGATGTGTATTTATTTGCGGAGACATTGATTTCCAAACTCACATAAAAAAGTTCAATTGCTGTTGTTGGTTTTTTGGACATCTACATTTGGGAAATCCTGTAAAAGTAAGGGAGAGTAGTTGTGACGCCTGACTTAGGCATTTAAATTTTTTACCGAATCCCTGATAATTAATTTAGATTTCAAAACTATATTTTTTTGTTTCGCGTTAGTTTTTTTATGCATTTCGGCAAGCAGCATTTTAAGCGCCATGTCTCCAATATTTTCGTTCATATGAGAAACTGTAGACAAAGGAGTGAATAACAGATCGGAATATAATTGTTCATCAAAGGAAATAAGGGATAGGTCATTGGGTATTTTTATCCCGTCTTCTTTCAGGGCTTTTAAAATGCCTAATGTAATCTGGTTACCCATGGAGAAGATGGCTGTAATTTTTGTTTTTTTTATATTTTTTATTAATTTTTTGGCAGCGATATAGCCATTGTCAAAACCAAAATTATCACCCATTAGTAAAGCGGGGTCAAACAGGATTTTATTATTTTTTAAGGCCTTTTTATATCCTGCAATGCGTTGGTTGTTGGTTGATGTGCCACTGATACCCTGGAAACAGGCGATTTTTTTATGTCCGTTATCAATTAAATATTGGTTTGCTTCCAGTGAACCTTCAAAATCATTAGAAGTAATGCAGGGTAAATCAAGGCCTTCAAAAAAGCGATCAATTAAAACTACGGGCGTACCTTTTTTAGAAGCTGATACAAGGTGTTCGGCTTCTAAGCCAATGGGGGCAATAATTATACCATCTACCATCCAGTTTTGTAAAAGTTCAATAGATTTTTTTTCAATCCTGATGTCGTCGTTACTGTTGCACAAAAAGATATTGTAATGGAGTTTTCTGGCTTCTTTTTCAATGCCTAAGGCCAGTTGGGCAAACCAGGTATTTGTAATATCGGGTAATATTAAACCGATAGTTGACGACTTTTTTAAGCGAAGCCCTTTGGCAAAATTATTTGGACTGTAGTTTAACTTTGTGGCCGTATTTGTAATTAATTCTATTGTTTTATGGCTGATTCTGTATTGTGGCCCCAGGCCATTTAAAACCCTTGAAACCGACGTAATGGAAATGCCAAGTTTTTTTGCAATAAATTTAATAGTAACATTTTTATTTTGCATAAAAATAGATGACATAGCATTTTTTTTGCCTGATATGCAAAAGGCTAAGTAGCGCCCAAATGTAATATTATTTTCAGTGTACTTTAAAAAAATATAAACCCTGTAATTTTTGAGGCATTTGTATTTGCGGTTATAAAGCAGGCATTCGCTGCTATTTTCTTTGAGAACTAAATCCCTGTTTTATTGACTCTAATCAGAGTGCCAAGTAAGGCTGTTAATAGTTGATTAGCAAAGGGCCAGGTGTATTGAAAGGGACTTTTAATTTGTAAGAAAATAGGCAGTTAAAAATATGACCATGACATTTATTGTAATAAAATGTTAAAATATATTTGTTTTATTCAGGCAATATGATATATTTGTACAAACGATTGTCCTATTTGTACAAACGATTGTGCTCGGGGATTGTTCAAGCGATTCGATTTTCTTATAATTAAAAACAAAAAAGCGTATGAAAAAAATCTTCAAAGGAATTTTCCTTTCCTGCTTATTGCTTATTTCCACAGTGTCCTTTGCCCAAAATAAAACCATTTCCGGCAGGATCATTGCTGAAAATGGAGACGGTGTCTCCAAAGCGTCTGTCATTGTACAGGGTACTAAAATTGGTACCAGTACTAATGAAAAGGGCGAATTTACCATATCGGTACCATCAACTGCAAAAGTGTTGGTCATTAGTTGTGTAGGGTTTAGCACCTTGTTGGAGCCTATCAGTGGCAGAACAGTGATTGATGTTAAACTTTTACCAAGTGCACAGGAAATGAAAGACCTGGTTGTTACTGCCTTGGGTATAAAACGAGAAGAAAAAGCCCTTGGATATTCTGTTCAAAAGATATCAGGCGAAAGTCTGCAACGTGTTTCTGGTGTTGATGTGGCTACATCACTTACCGGTAAAGTAGCCGGCCTGTTGGTAAAAAACTCATCAGATTTTGGAGTCACTCCGGATCTGACGATTCGTGGCGAAAGACCATTATTGATCATTGACGGTATCGCTTATGCCAATAAAACACTCAGTGATATATCTTCAGAAGATATTGAATCAATCAGTGTATTGAAAGGCGCAACGGCTTCGGCACTTTATGGTTTTCGTGGAGCAAGCGGTGCCCTGTTAATCACTACCAAAAAAGGAAGTACCAATAAACCAGGCATCACAATTGACTTTGCAACCAACACCATGTTTACTGCAGGTTTTTTGGCCATACCTAAAAAACAAACTGTTTATGGTCGTGGTGGCAATATGACTTATGATAAAAATTCTGATAATGCATGGGGAGCCCCAATGGATGGAACGATCCGCAATCAATGGGATCCGTTTTTAATGGCCTATCGGGATTATCCTTATTTGCCTGTAGGTAAAGACAACTTCAAAAATTTTCTGGAACAGGGTTATGTAACTAACAATAATTTAAATGTGGGATATAGAGAAGGCAATGTATCGCTTAGAAGTTCGGTTAACTGGACCCAAAATAAAGGACAGTATCCTAATTCTAAACTGGATAAATATACTTACACCCTTGGTGCAGATATTAATTTGAAGAAATTTAAGTTGAGTACAAATTTATCTTATGCTAAAAAGCATACACCCAATATGGGATCTAATGGATATACCTCATACGATCCGATGTATTCTTTACTGATTTGGTCTGGTGCCGATTATGATATCAGGGATTACAAGAATAATTACTGGCTTACACCGGGCTTAGTACAAAACTTCACTTACAGATCTGGTTCTAACAATCCTTATTTTGACAGATACGAAAAAAGAAATGAAGTTACCCGTGATATTTTTAATGCCGACTTAACAATGAGTTACCAGGTAACAGATTGGTTAAAAGCCACTGTTCGTTCAGGTCTTGATTTTTATAAAGACCTGGGACAACTAAGGCTTTCAATGGGTTCGTATACCATGTCGGGTAATACGCCTATACCGGGTAATCTGTATACCTGGAATGGTGGGAATACAGGCGGGTATAGCATCGGCCAAACATCAGGCAATAGTATAAACTCCGATTTCTTACTAACAGGCGACAGGTCATTTTTAAAAGATTTTAAAGTAGAATATCTGGCTGGTGGAACCATTTTTTATAAAAAAGATGACAATATCAACTCAAATACTGTAGGCGGTATTTCTGTTCCTGGTTTTTTCTCTATAAAAGCGTCGGTTAATCCGGCTTCTGTTACACAAAGCACATATGCGCAACAGATCAATTCTGTATTTGGCCGCGTAGGTCTTTCCTGGAAAAAAATGGCCTTTATAGAATTAACCGGTCGTAATGACTGGAGTTCAACATTACCAAAATCTACCCGTTCATACTTTTATCCGGCAGTTGCCGGAAGTTTTGTGATCTCAGAACTTTTGCCAAATACCAAAAACTGGCTTGATCTATTAAAAGCCAGAGGGTCATGGACAAAGACAAAAGGCATTCCTGGAATTTATGAAAGCAGCAGCAGTTATTCACTTAACAGCGGAACTTGGAATGCACTAAATGGAGCAAATGCGCCATCCAATCTATATCCTAGCGACATCAAGCCATGGGGTACAAGAACATTTGAGACTGGATTGCAGGGGGTGGTTTTAAAAAACCGATTGATGGTTGATGTGACCTACTATTCTAAAAGAATATATGATGCAATAATTTCCGGGCCATTATCGGCAGCATCAGGTTACACTGGTGTTTATACAAATAGTAAAGAAATAACAACCCGTAAAGGTTGGGAAATTATTTTGAATGGCTCACCTATTAAAAATAAAGACTGGCAGTTAGATCTAGGTGTTAACTGGTCAACATTTAAACGTGTATATACACAGTTGGATCCTACTTATTCTGCAAAAAAACCTTGGGTAAAT
>CANKNL010000023.1 GCA_947483345.1 Chitinophagaceae bacterium
AGTAAAACCTGCTTTAATAAATTCATTGGTATCCTTTGTAAATTCGCAGCTGGCAAGAGAGGTTTGTTGTACCATATCATAATCTACCATATTGATAACAACTTCGGGTACTTCCAAAACATTTTGCAAAGTATGCTTGGTAGTATTATCTCTTACCCTTCTTGCCGGTGAAAAAATAACCACTGGTGGATTGGAAGAAAATAAATTAAAAAAACTGAAAGGCGATAAGTTTACCTGTCCGTCTTTATCTATTGTAGATGCAAAACAAATGGGCCTGGGCGCAATGGCATGCTGCAGGTAGTTTTGTACATCGGCAGGTTTGATATCTTTTAAATTTATGATCATTTTTTATTTTTTTTGCCGCAGAGGCGGGGAGGCGCAGTTTTAGAAATTATTTACTACTCTTTTAAAGCCATCTACCATTTTTACAACGTTGAAATTTACCAAATACCCAAGTCTTTTATCAGATAATTTCAGATAAGAAATTATTTGAGCCATAAAAACCGGGTTCATGATCTCAGCTGATTTTACTTCAATAATAATTTCATCTTCAATCAATAAATCCATTTCATAGTATTTTCCGGTATCAAATCCTTTATAAAGCAATGGCAATCCTATTTTAGCTAAAGCTTTTATATTTCTAATCTCAAATTCTTTTAATAATGCAAAAACATAAACTGATTCTAATAATCCCGGACCTAATTCTTTGTGAACAGAAATACAGGAATCAAGTATAATTCCTCCAAGCTCATTATATCTTTCCTTTGTCATGCTAAATAATTTTCTCTGCGCCTCCCCGTCTCTGCGGTTAAACTTTCTTCAACGCCAATATCGAAAAATCACTCTCATCCTTTACAATGGTATTACTCAGTTTACCCAATCCGTCAATGTCCATTTCTACTACATCGCCTTCCTGCAACCACTGTGGTACAAAATCGGGATTGTTCAATAAACCGGTACCATTTAATTCTAAAAAGCAACCCGTGCCCACGGTGCCGCTGCCGATCACATCGCCCGGCATCAGATCAACACCATAACTGCAGCGTTCAATAATTTCGGCAAAGGTCCAGTCCATGTCACTTAAATTTCCTGCACTCACTTGTTTGCCATTAACCCAACAGGTCATGCCTAAATTCCAGGCTTTACCGGTATGGTTGTCTTTGCAGGGCACTTCATATTGTTCCAGTTCATCTAGTGTTACCAACATAGGGCCAATCACCGTAGAAAAATCTTTTCCTTTTGCAGGGCCCAGGTTTAGCAACATTTCTTCCATCTGTAAAGTTCTTGCACTCATGTCGTTCATGATCATCAATCCGCCAATATAGTCATCAGCCTCGGAAGCTTTAATGTTGCGGCCCGGCTTACAGATAACAATAGCAGCTTCCAGTTCAAAATCCAGTTTTTGAAAATGATCGGGCATACAAACAATATCGCCGGGGCCCTGTATGCTGTTATGATTGGTAAAATAAAAAATGGGGTACTGGTCAAATTCAGGGATCATCTCCACTTTTCTGTTGCGCCTGGCTGAAGCAACATGCTGCCGAAAGGCATAGCCGTCGCGGCAACTGGTAGGATGCGGAACAGGAGCTAAAATGTCAGCGCTTTCATAAGAATCTGCCAGTACAGGTCTAACTAAACCATCTTTTATTCTTTGTTCAACCGCCCTGGCCAAAGGCATGATGTCATCCCAAAAATTTAAAAACATCGACATGGTTGTCGGCAGGTCATTGTGTAAACTGTCCATGGCATAAATATGTTCGCCAACAACAATCCCTAACTGATCGTGTCCGTCTTTTATATAAGTAACTAATTTCATAAAATGTTATTGAAGGGTCAAAAATAGCCAATTATTATCGGGGAAAAATAATAAGCATAATTGTATTTTATTGAAAATTAATTAATTTTGTATTGTATCTGCAGCTATGAAGTTCGAAAAAATTCATAATAAAGGCCAGGCGAGATTATTTAAGAATCAGTATCTGGAGTTTTTGACCAAAACACACCCACTGGTCATTTGGGGCATGTATATTCCTATCCTTTTGTTTATGCTGTATGTCAGCAGGTTAAGATTATTAATTTCCGGGGTTCACATTGGTTTAATATTTTTAGTGGGTATGCTTTTTTGGTCTTTGTTTGAATATGTGATACACCGTTTTGTATTTCATTTTTTTGCAGAGCGAGACCGTGCAAAAAAAATGGTTTATGTGATACATGGTAATCATCACGAATACCCAAGAGATAAGGACCGGTTATTTATGCCGGCGGTACCCAGTTTACTCATTTCCTCTTCTCTATTTTTGCTGATGTTTTTTGTGGCGACATTATTTAATTCCGGTACCTATGTTTTTGCTTTTTTTCCGGGATTTGTTTTTGGATATTTAATATATGGCAGCATGCATTATGCCATACACGCCTGGAACCCGCCTTTTAAATGGATGAAAGCCTTATGGCGTAATCATCACCTGCATCATTATAAAAATGAGGAACTTGGTTTTGGGGTAAGTTCAACCTTATGGGATCATGTTTTTGGTACCATGTTCGATCTTAAAAAAGAAAAAGAAGATAAGGAAAAAGTACAGGAACTGATGTTTAGCAAAAGCTCATCTAAAAAGCAATTGCAGGAACAATAAGCATCACCATTTTTCTTCTTCATCAAAATAACCTTCCCGTTGACTAAACTGCTGACGTGATTTTATTTTTTGCTGCTGTCTTTCAATAATAAGCGTTGCTATTATCTTCCCGGCATCTTCATTCGGGTTTTGCTGCAGCAAGGATTTTAATTTTTGTTCATTTACATCAATGCGGTAGAGGTAAACAATTAATTTATCAAAATCATTTTTTATTAACTGGTTTATATAAGCTGAGAGTTGCGCATGCAGTTCTGCGTATGATATTTTTTCTGCAATATCAATCGTTAACTCTTTATTTAAAAGTACTATTAACTCAGCATTCTCCATCAGGGATATCGGCTCCTCTAAATCTCCCCCAAGTGGAGACTTGAAACACCTTTTAGTTTTAAATATTGTTAATAACTCAGCAGCGATTTTATTTTTGCGATTTGTTTGCTAGTACGCCTGTTCCAAATAAAGCAAAATCATATTTAACCGGATCAGCGTTATCCAAAGTACGTAAAAATTCGGTTAATTCCAGTGCGGCCTGCCAGTCGGCCGGTTGTCTTTTTAAAATATGTAATTCTTTTGCAACTCTGGCCACGTGTACGTCTAACGGGCATATGAGCTGAGAAGGGGAGATGTTTTTCCAGATACCAAAATCAACGCCTTGATGATCCGGCCGTACCATCCATCGCAAATACATGTTTAATCTTTTACAGGCTGAATTTTTTTCCGGTGAGGCTATATGCTTTCTGGTACGTTCTGGTATATCGGGCAACGAAAAAAAATAATGATAAAATCCTTTCAACCCGTTTTCGACCGTTTTATCTGTTTTGTTCATCCATTGTGTAAAAGCATTTTCAAGCGAATGCTGTTTTGAAAAATGCATTTTAAAGAAAGCTATAAAATATAAAAGATCGGTTGCATTGAATGTGCGGTGCTTAAAGTGAAGCAGGTTCTTAAGGTCTATATCTGAATGATGGAGACAGAATGCATGCGGATCATTATCCATCAGCTGCATCAGCTCTTTTGATTTGTTGATAATGGTAGTTCGGTTACCCCATGAAAAAATGGCTGCAAAAAATCCGGCAATTTCTATATCCTGTTTTTTTGTAAAGCGGTGCGGAATGGAGATGGGATCGTTTTTTATGAAGGCCGGTTGATTAAAAAGAGCGACTTTACCGTCTAAAAATGCTTTGAGATTATTTTTCACTGCAACATGTGTTTACCTGTTCATTTTTTTTCTTTTTTAAATAAAGCGGCAATAGCAATAAAGACCCAAATGATATTTACGATCATCGAAGGGTAGGCCTGGTGAACTAAGGTATTGATTGTAAAAAAAATGCCACCAAATAAATTACTGAAGATATAGGCAGCTGAAGCACTTGACAGTTTCCCGTTAATATTTAAAAAGTAAGCACCAACGATCAATACGGCACCGATCCAGCCTATAAGTTCAATAAAATAATTCATCGGTTTATCCTATTGCCTGTTTCAGATCTTCAATCAGGTCATCCGCATCTTCAATACCCACACTCAATCTGATCAAGCCATCAGCCAGCCCGTTTTTAATACGCTCTTCACGGGGTATGCTGGCATGCGTCATACTTGCCGGGTGATTGATCAGTGATTCTACGCCGCCCAAACTTTCGGCCAGTGAAAATAAATGGGTGCCTGTTAAAACCTGGTTAGCGGCTTCTATACTTTCGTCTTTTAATACAAAACTGATCATGCCACCAAAACCACGCATTTGTTTTTTGGCAACAGCATAACCTGCATTATCCTCAAACCCCGGCCAATACACTTTACCAATTTTAGCATGATTGCGAAGCCAATGGGCAATTTTTTCACCGTTCTCACAATGCTGTTTCATACGAACGTGCAGTGTTTTAATACCTCTTAAAACCAAAAAGCAATCCATGGGTCCTGGCACTGCGCCGCAACTTTTTTGAATGAAATATAATTTTTCTCTGAGTTCAGGATCGTTCATCATTAATGCACCCTGTATCACATCACTGTGTCCGCCTAAATATTTGGTAGCTGAGTGCATCACAATATCAGCACCCTGGTCTAACGGATTTTGTAAATAAGGTGAAGCAAAAGTGTTGTCGACACAAAGCAAAGCATGAGCTGCTTTTGATATAACCGCAATAGCCGCAATATCTGTAATGTTCATTAACGGATTGGTAGGTGTTTCCAGCCAGATCATTTTGGTGTTGGCAGTAACGGCGGCTTGTACATTGGCGGCATTGGTGGTATCAACATAAATAAATGTAATGCCATAGCGTTCCCACACTTTGGTAAATAAGCGGTAGCTGCCGCCGTACATGTCATTGGCAGCAATGACCTCATCACCGGGGTTTAATAATTTTATTACACTGTCGGTTGCCGCTACACCACTGCCAAAGGCCAAACCGAATTTTGCATTTTCAATAATGGCATAGGCATCTTCCAATGCTTTACGGGTAGGATTTTGACTACGGGCATATTCATAACCTTTGTTTTTACCAGGCGCTTCCTGTACATAGGTACTGGTTTGGAATATGGGCGTCATAATGGCGCCGGTACTTGGATCAGGTTCGGTGCCGGCGTGTATAAATTTTGTAGCAAGCTTCATTGGTTCAACAAATTTAAAGTGAATAGTTGTGGTTCACAAAGGTCAGAAAATTAAAGATAAAAGCAATTTATATTAACTGAGCGGCACATAAGTACCGCCAATCGTAATTTTTATCAGCATGGGCTGCCAGGGGTTCAATTTTTTTATCCAGTGTTTTTTTTGTGAGAATACCAGCATCTACGAGTTTTCTTTTTGCTTCATGAATGAATTCATGTAGAATGGGTTCCTGCATCCAGCTTTTTTGCGGGGTTTCAAACCCAATTTTTTCTTTACGCCATACAATATCATTCGGCAATTTTTTATCCATGGTTTTGCGTAATAAAAATTTGGTCCAGCCATCATGCATTTTCAATTGTGCCGGTAGTGAAAAGACAAATTCCACCAGTTCATGGCTTAAAAAAGGCAAACGTACCTCTCTGCCGTGTGCCATACTGTTCCTGTCGGCATAGCGGAGAAGTTCTTCAAGCCCCATTTTGGTTGTATTAAAATGCAGGATATCATTTAGCTTGGTTACAATAGGTTTATGAATGCCCTGCCACTCCTGATGTTTCAACAAGTTTAAAAAATCAATACTGATATCGGGATGTGAAATGGTTTTTCTGTATTCCATTTTTTCTAAGTGCATAGCCGCATGCGAAGGCAGAAAAGCGGCAAAATAATTTTTGATATCCCAGCGAAAAGGTTGATTGTTTTTACGAAATAAAAGTCGTTCAATTTGTGTGGCACCTAGTTTATGCCTGCTTAGTACTTCCTGAAGATACCAGTGAATATATTTTGGATAGCCCGCCAAAATTTCGTCAGCACCCTGGCCATCCAGCAAAACTTTAACCTGGTTTATTTTAGCCAGTTCAAAAACTTTGTATTGGGCAAAGATACCCGATGATTGAAAAGGCTCTTCCTGATGATAACAAAGTTTTTCAAAATCGTGTATTAAATCAAAAGCATTGGGTTCTGTTTGGTGATTCGTGTTATTTACCTGTTGAGTAAATGACTGAATGTACTTTGATTCATCATGTATAAAACCCGGAAATACAGCAGAAAAAGTATGCAGGCTATTGTGTTTTTCTGTTGTATTATTTTGTAGCTGATCTACCATAAATGCTATGGAAGAACTATCGAGGCCGCCGCTTAAACTGGTTCCCAAGGGTACATCGCTGCGCAATCTTCTGTTTACAGAACGGGTTAACAATTCAGTGAATTTTTCAACCGCATCGGCGATTGACATGTCAATTTTTATTTCTTTGTTAATATGCCAGTACCTGCTTATTTCTGCGGGCTTATCTGAAGCCGGTTTGCAGGTTAAATAATGTGATGGAGGGAGCGAATAAATATCTTCAAAAAAAGTTTGTTTCTTATTGGTGCAATTTTGAACATACCCCAGGGTGATGTAATTGAGCAGCATCTTATTATCTATATGCTTATCAATGCCAATAGCCCAAAGGGCTTTCATCTCACTGGCAAAAATAAAATTCTCTTCATCTTCATAAAAATAAAATGGTTTTTCGCCAAAGCGGTCCCTGGCTGCAAAGAGTTTTTCTTCTTTTTCGTCCCAGATGGCGAAGGCAAACATGCCGTCAAACTGTTGCAGGCATTTCTCTCTCCAGTAATCATATGCCGCAACAATCACTTCTGTATCGGATTTGGAAAAAAAGGTATAGCCCTTGTTTTGTAAAAATGATTTAATCTCCTGATAGTTATAAATTTCACCGTTATGTACAATCTGATAGCGGCTGGCATAACTCATGGGCTGGGTCGCATTTTTACTCAGGTCAATAATGGCAAGCCGCCGATGCCCAAAATGAACCGTATTTTTTTTGTTACTCCATTGCCCTTCACCATCAGGGCCACGATGGGCAATAGCATCAGTCATTTTTTTTAAATGTACCGGTGCCATGGCATTAGGGGCTTTTAATAATATTCCTGCAATTCCACACATAGTGTAAATATTAAAAAAATCAAAGAATACGGGATAAGGGTTTAATTAAAATTAATGGGTAATACAACTTTTATATCACCCCAGGCCATAATCAAATCACAACCATAGGTTGAATTTTGAAATAGAAGGGTAAAATATTCTATTTCAATATTGTTTTTAATAACCGGCACTTCCATGTCAGCGAGGTCTTTTGTTTTATCTATATGTAAACCCCAACTGTACAAGTTTTCGTTAATGACTATTTTCCATCTGTCGGGATAAGGTATGCAGTATATAATATAACGGCCAGGCATTAGTTTTTTCCCGTTTATGCTCACGGGTTTAAAAAATTCAATTTCGGTGGCTTCGTTGGCGCCTAAACGCCAGACCTGACCATAGCGCTGAATGGGATTTTCGGAAATAGATGAATCTCCAAAAATGATCCTTCCGCTTTTTTTAGGCCTGCTGTAAATAACCCGCGCAACCGGGTTGGCCATATCGGGCGTCATCATTTTTTGCTTGGGATAGTTTTCCGGAAAATAGCTCATATCCATGGGCGACCTATCGATTGATAAGATTAAGCTATCATTTACCGATACCGGGATACGCATGGTTTTGATGTCATCAGGTACCGTATTCATCTGTTGCCGGCAGGCCGTAAATACAAGTACTGAAATCAGGAAGAAAACAATGGGCAATCCGTTTTTTAAAAACATGGCGATATTTAATTAAAATACAATTGATAAAATAAATCTTTCATCAATGATGAGTGATAACTAAAGATACTGAAATCAGGTGTATTATCATTTCGCCTATAAGATAATATACATTTTTATGACAGGATGATTGTATACCTAGGCGGTATACTATCATTCATCCAACTGCCCAATGGTAAATTTCTTTAAATCCGGAAAAAAAGCTGCATAGCAAACCTGCATGGCTTTATAGTGATCATTGAAAATATCAAAAGCTATTTTACATTCGGTAAGATAGGCCGCACGGTGTACCAGCCCTCCGAAACTTTTTTCAATGGCCCAGGTATGCCGGTAATTGTACAACCAGTTTTGAGACTGCATATAGGGAAACATTTTTTTAAAGGGGAGTGGAAATAATGTTGCCTGTGGTTCCAGTAATTGATACGTGTTGTCTGCAAAAACTTTAAGTGCCAGTTCAGTTTTAAACTCATGCACATCTGTTGCTAAAAAATGGTCATAAACCACATCTGCGAAAGCGCCGGCATATAAGCGGTATTGTGGTCTGAAAAAAGATTTCAATTCATGTGTTGCCGGATGGGTATCGGTAAAATGATCAATAGCCCGGTGTAATCTGATACCCTTTTGCACTGGCAAGGGATAATCAAATTGTTTTTTGCCTTTAATATAATCACTGATCATATTGCCCACCAGTATGTCTGGCTTATTAAAAGAAAGATATGCATGGGCCAGATAATTCATACTGCAGATAAAGATACTCAGTTTATAACAGTTATTGAGATTGAGGATGT
This sequence comes from Chitinophagaceae bacterium, assembly GCA_947483345.1. GTDB lineage: Bacteria > Bacteroidota > Bacteroidia > Chitinophagales > Chitinophagaceae > Ferruginibacter. The sequence continues at coordinate 8,649 of CANKNL010000023.1, forward strand.
AGCCGTGCAATTAATAAAAAGTTAATACCATTTTTACTTTTTAACAGACCCACATCATATTTTATAATTTTATTAAGAAATAGCAGCTATGGCAGTACTGTATTGCTGTTTAATGCCCCGAATCACATTTTACCAGCAATGCTTTTTGCCGTTCATAGGTACATGAACTTGCTTTAACCTACTTCGTCCATATTTACCCATACTGTAATTAACCGCTATTTATTTTTGAGTTGTCATTTAAGTTGTCTGTCATGAGGCAACCATTTTAAACAAATAAAAAGTATAGTTATGAAAAAGTTCAAAACCGTTTTAACCGCCATGGTCATGCTGTTGTCCATCAGCTCCTTTGCTTTGGAGCCTGTAAAAGTTACGCCCGTTGTAAAAGCAGCCTTTGAAAATAATTTTTCTAAAGCCACGCTGGTAAACTGGGAAAAGTCAAACGACTTTTATTTTGCATCCTTTACATTAAATAATGTAAAGGTAGATGCCGCTTACACAGCATCGGGAGAGTTGGTTGGAACCTCCCGGAAAATGTCATCAGATCAGATGCCTTTGCCTGTTTCGCTGGCCATTACCGAAAACTATGATGGCTACCTGGTTGACAAATCTGTAATTGAATTAACTTTTGAGGGCCTGACCAGGTATTATGTAACCGTATCTAACGAAAAGCAAACCATCAAGCTAAAGTGCAGCAGCAATGGAATACTGGAAGTGGAATCAAGAACAAAAAAATAAAGGAATTGGTTTTTAATTTAAACCCCCGGTTAACAGCCGGGGGTTTAAATTATTTAAGGCCTTCTGTTTTTATCCAGTCTGCAATGATTGCCAGTGTTGCGATATCAAAACTTTCTTCCAGATCTCCGTATTCATCAGCTGTACATGTTATACAATGCTGAAATAAATGATTTAATCCCGGCATTTTTATGATCTTAAAATTTTTATTTTTATTTTTTTCCAAAGCCAGTTTTATCCCGTTTAAATTTTGTGAAGCTGATACCTGTATATCTTTTTCGCCATTTAAAGCGAGTACCGGACAATCGGTTTTAATAAGATAATCTTCCGGATTTATTGTCATAAAGTAGTGATACCAGGGACTGATTAATTGTTTCAAAAAAACAGTTGTAAATGTGCTGATGTCTTTTTCATTTTCAACGCCTGTCGTATTTTTTATGGTGCCTGCCGTTTTATCTGATTGCCAGTTTTTAAAAACGGCCATTGCATTTTTGGAGGCTGTAACTGAATCTTTGGCATTGATGATAGCCATAACCAAACTTTTATATAGCGGCCGGTATAGTGCAATATCCGGTTTTGATATGCCTGCTGAAGCCATTACATCTGCACTTTGCTGTTCCATCATATCCATGATATTGATACCGGGGCCTGCCAGCAAAACAATGAATTTCACCTCTTTTCTTTTAGCGGCCACCATGGGTGCAATCAGGCCACCTTCACTGTGGCCAATTAACCCGATCGTGTTCACATCTACATCTAATCTGGTTTTTAAATAGGCCATGCCTGCTTCCACATCATTTGCAAAATCGGCCGTTGTGGACTTACTGAAATCCCCTGTTGTAGTACCCATTTCCCGATCATCAATCCGCAGTACAGCCATGCCCTGGCGGGTGAGGTAATCAGCAATAACGGCAAATGGCTTATGACCCAAAATGGTTTCATCCCGGTCTTGTTTGCCACTGCCGGTAATTAATATTACAGTGGGATACACGGGCGCTCTGAAATAATTAACATTCGGATCGGGCAGGGGTACAGTAAATGTTGCACCAAAATGAATGGATTTATCTGCATTATCATATTCCACATTTTCTGATTTATAAGGGAAAGGCGGCTTAGGTGTTTGTGGCCTTTTTAATTGATTTGTTGTTAGCACATTGCTGGTCTTCACCAGGTGTAAAGGCAACGCATTATTGCCCTGAAACCAGTTACCACTAAGCTGCAATTCAGTGTCATTTAATTTGCCTGCATATCTGCCTTTTAAGATCTGCATAATGAGGATCACACTGTCCTCCCTGATCACAACATCGCTGCAGGCCAGGTTAAAAGCTTTTTGTTTGGGGCTGTCGAAAGTGGCACTGTGCTTACCATTATTGTCTTTGGTAATGTGAAAAATAATGGGTAATTCGGTTCCCTGTATTTGTAATGTACCTTCCCAATTGCCAACGATGTTTTGTGCCATACAACCGCTAGTTAAAAAAAAGAAGATCAATGGAAAACAAAGTTTAGGCATAGTCATTATTTTAATTTCTATAAGTTGACATATTGTAATTGCACAGCCGGATAAAAAACGGTCGATTTTAATTTACCAGGTTCATTTTCTTCTATTTGAAAGTTAACCGATATCCATTTAACTTCACATTAAATATAAAATAACGGTTTTGGTATTTGGGTATACTGATTTGGTGAAGTTACTGTTGAAGAGGCGGATATAGAAAAAATATAAATGGGTAACGGCCATTGGGTTTATAAATAATTTATTAATGATGAAGACTACTGATAAGATTTATATAGCCGGTCATACCGGTATGGTGGGTTCTGCTATACTACATGCGCTGGTTGCCCGTGGCTTTACCAATTTTGTTTACCGCAGTTCAAAGGAACTGGATCTGCGTAACCAGGCAGCAGTAGAAAAGTTTTTCAGCGACGAAAAACCGCAGTATGTTTTTTTGGCTGCAGCTAAAGTCGGGGGCATTATTGCCAATAATACCTATCGTGCCGATTTTTTATATGATAACCTGATGATCAGTAGTAATATAATTCATGCAGCACATAAACATGCGGTTACAAAATTATTGTTTCTCGGCAGCTCATGTATTTATCCTAAGCTGGCCCCTCAGCCTATAAAAGAAGAATACCTGTTGACGGGGCCGCTTGAAAAAACAAATGAACCTTATGCCATTGCAAAAATTGCAGGCATTAAACTTTGCGAAACATACCGTGAACAATATGCCGCAAATTTCATCAGCGTTATGCCAACCAATCTATATGGCAAAAATGATAACTACCATCCCGAAAATTCGCATGTATTACCTGCCTTAATTCGTCGGTTTCATGAAGCCAAAATACAGGGACTTACAGAAGTGGTTATATGGGGTTCGGGAAATCCTAAAAGAGAATTTTTATTTGCTGATGATCTGGCAGATGCCTGTCTTTTTTTAATGGATAACTATAATGAAAAGGAGATTATTAATATTGGCTCTGGTGCAGAACTGACTATAAAAGAACTGGCTTTATTAGTTAAGGACATAACCGGCTTTGATGGCGAACTTGTTTTTGATACATCCAAACCGGATGGCACAGCCCGCAAGTTGCTGGATGTATCAAAATTAAATAACCTGGGCTGGCATTATACAACAGAACTAAAAGACGGCATACAATTGGCCTATCAGGATTTTATAAAAAAATATCAATGATCTGATACAGTTAAAAAAGTTATTATCATGATGGCACAAAAAAAATAATATGAAAACTGCTTTAATTACCGGTATTACCGGTCAGGATGGCGCCTATCTTGCAGAACTGCTGTTAAGTAAGGGCTATATGGTACACGGTATTAAAAGACGCTCTTCGCTTTTAAATACGAATAGAATTGATCATCTGTACCAGGATCCACACGAAAAAAATATCCGATTTAAATTACATTATGGTGAATTAACTGAGGGCCCTAATTTGATCAGTATTATTCAGGATACAAAACCCGATGAAATTTATAATCTGGGAGCCATGAGCCATGTAAAAGTGAGTTTTGATATACCCGAATACACTGCCAATGCTGATGGTATTGGTGTTTTACGCCTGATGGATGCACTTCGGATTTTAGGGATGGAGAAAACCACAAAAATATATCAGGCTTCTTCATCAGAATTGTATGGCCTGGTACAGGAAGTGCCGCAAACTGAAACAACGCCATTCTATCCGAGAAGCCCATATGCCGTTGCAAAATTATATGCTTACTGGATTGTAGTAAACTACCGCGAAGCCTATAATATGTTTGCCTGTAACGGCATTCTTTTTAATCACGAAAGTCCGCGGCGGGGTGAAACTTTTGTAACCCGAAAAATTACCATGGCCGTTGCTGCCATTGTACATGGTTTGCAGGATACATTGTACCTGGGCAACCTGAATGCACAACGTGATTGGGGACATGCCAAAGATTATGTGGAAGCCATGTGGTTAATGCTGCAGCAGGATAAACCAGAAGACTTTGTAATTGCCACCGGTACAACAACTACCGTAAGAGATTTTGTAATAATGGCGTTTAAAGAAGTTGGGATTGAATTAACTTTTACCGGCGAAGGCCCTGCAGAAAAAGGAATTATTGCAGCTTGTAATCACGCCGATTATCAACTGCCTATTGGCAAAGAAGTTGTGGCTGTTGATCCCGATTATTTTAGACCAACAGAAGTTGAACTGTTAATTGGTAATGCCGATAAAGCAAAAGCAAAGCTGGGTTGGGCACCAACTTATACATTGGCAGAAATTATTAATGAAATGGTTACTGCAGATGTAAAACTCGTTAAGAAATCATTATTGAAATAGGTCAGTAACGTCCCGGCATCGGCACAACAGGTAAGCTTTCATTTCCAGATTCATTAACAGATTGTACCGCAAAAAAATAATTGTCTTTTGAATAAGGCAAACGCATGTCCGTTTCGGTGGTAAATATTTTCTTTTGCCAAAAGGCACTGGTACTTTCCCTTACTAAAACATAATAGCCATTTGGTTTCCCCAGTTTTGGTTTTTGCCAATATAATAAAGTAGAATTAGTTAGTTTCTTCACATCTATTTTTACCGAATCAGGTATGGCTGGGGCCTTGGCAAGATTGGCCAGGCTCGCCAGATTTATGCCGGTGTTTTTACGCAGGTATTCATAATCAATATAGGCTTCCAGGTCGCCGTACTGAATACCATTTTCTATCCTTACATCCTGGTGTTGATGTGTGTAATTCTCATTCATTTCAGTAATACGTACAGCTGCAAAGCCGCGCTGTACATAGGGTGTGTGATCGCCACCACGCAAAAAACGATCGTTGCGATAAATTAAAACCACTTCTATATTATCAATATAACGCTCCCCAACTTCTTTTACATAACGGGCAAGCTGTCGTGATTTGCCATCGTTCTCTAAACCAAGATTACGGATGTTGGCTGCTGCTTTTTCGGTTTCATAAGCCGGAATGCCCTCACTAAAAACCCGAACCTTTGTATTGTTGATGATATTGGTTTCATTGCTGTTATTGCTGCCCATGATATCGTTGTTTAGCACAGCAACAATATTCCAGTTCTCTTTCTTTGCTTTTTCACTCATAAAGGCCGAGCCCAGTAATCCCTGTTCTTCGCCACTGACTGTAACAAAAATTATTGTAGCCGGAAATTGATGTTGACTCATGATCCTGGCACATTCAATAACTGCCGCACAGCCACTACCATCATCATTGGCGCCCGGCGCATCGCCCAATCGTTCTGTTGGACTGCTGCGCATATTATCTAAATGACCACTAATGATAAAGATGCGGTTGTCGTTGGGATCGGTGCCTTTTAATGTGGCTACCACATTGCCTAAAACAGTAATTGCGTCTATTCGTTTACCATCGGGTTGTAAAGTGCTGGTATCAATAAAAGCCGATAATCTGCCGTTGGCTTGTTTTGCAAATGCATTGAACTTACCCAACACCCAGTTTCTGGCGGCGCCAATTCCTCGTTCGGCATTGGTTTGTGTACTTAATGTATTTCTGGTGCCAAACAATACCATGGTATTGATATATGATTTTAAAGAATCGGGTGAGATCTCTTTTACCATTTTTTCAATTTCGGCATCCCGATGAATGGTGGTTTGAGCCGATAAAAAATTATAAGAAAACAAAAGAGAAATAATTAATAGCTTTTTCATAAAATGTAGTTTGAAATTAAATATACAAAGAAAGCTGCTGCTGCGGTGAGCCACCCTTTTGGGGCGTCTCGCCGTTTGAAGAAGTTTAATGTAATATCAACGGTTGGGTACATAAAAAAAATTACTTTTGCAGCCTTAAACATTTATTATGAGCAATGGACCGGTTTCAAATTTTATAGAACATCATTACCGCCATTTTAATGCAGCGGCATTAATGGATGCTGCCAAAGGGTATGTGACCCACCTGGATGAAGGTGGAAAAATGATGATTACCCTGGCCGGTGCCATGAGTACCGCAGAGTTAGGATTGAGCCTGGCTGAAATGATACGGCAGGATAAAGTGAGCATCATCAGTTGTACCGGTGCCAATCTGGAAGAAGATATCATGAACCTGGTGGCCCATAGTCATTATAAAAGAGTGCCTAATTACAGGGATTTAAGTCCGCAGGAAGAATGGGACCTGTTAGAAAACCATTACAACCGGGTTACCGATACCTGCATACCCGAAGAAGAAGCTTTTAGAAGATTGCAGCAGCATATTCATAAGATTTGGAAAGAGGCAGATGATAAAGGCGAACGCTATTTTCCGCATGAATACATGTATAAGATGCTGCTGAGTGGTGTGCTGGAACAGTATTATGAAATTGATCCTAAAAACAGCTGGATGCTGGCTGCTGCACAAAAAAATATCCCGATTGTGGTGCCGGGTTGGGAGGATAGTACCATGGGAAATATTTTTGCATCGTACATTATTAAAAATGAAATGAAAGCGACCACCATGAAGAGTGGTATTGAATACATGGTTTGGCTGGCCGATTGGTACAGGCATAATTCTTCAGGAAAAGGTGTTGGATTTTTTCAGATAGGTGGTGGCATTGCCGGCGACTTTCCGATCTGTGTGGTGCCCATGATGTATCAGGATCTGGAGTGGCATGATGTGCCTTTCTGGAGTTATTTTTGTCAGATCAGCGATTCCACAACGTCTTATGGCAGTTACTCCGGCGCGGTGCCCAATGAAAAAATCACCTGGGGAAAACTGGATATTCATACACCTAAATTTATTGTAGAGAGTGATGCCACCATTGTGGCGCCACTGATATTTGCATGGGTGTTGGGATGGTAGAGCCCCCTCTTGAACTTCGTTCGTTCTTTTTAAAAGAACCCCCGTGGGGGAGGAAATGGAGGAGATTAAAGCGAAGGTTTATAATAAAAATGCCTGCAAAATTTGCAGGCATTTTTATTTAGCTTAATCTTTTCTTCGCTTTCCTCCCCCACGGGGGGAGGGTTGGGAGGGGGCTTTACCTCGTCCCCATATTCAATGGCGTATCTCTTTTCAGCATCTCATCTCTGTTGGCCATTTCCCAGGCTGTATGAAAAATCATGCGCACTCTTTTTTCATACAGGTTCCAGTTTATTTTTTCTATGGTATCAGATGGCTGATGATAATCAGCTTTAAGCATGCCATCATAAAAAAACAAAATGGGGATGCCTTTACGGGCAAAATTGTAATGGTCGCTGCGGAAATAAATACGGTTCTGATCGTTGGGGTCATCAAATTTATAATCCAAAACCAGGTTGGTATATTTTTTATTTACGCCTTCGTTTATAACCGATAGGTCGCTGCTGAGTTTATCATGTCCTATAACATAAACATAGTTCAATGTGTCGGCTGATTTACGCTCTGTATCTACTCTTCCAACCATATCTGTGTTTAAATCAACACTTGTTTTTTCCAAAGGATAAAAAGGATGTTCACTATAGTACTCGCTGCCCCATAATCCTTTTTCTTCGCCGCTTACAGCCATAAAAACGATGGTTCTTCTGGGTCTGTTACCTTCAACAGCAGCTTTTGCAAAAGCCTCGGCCATATTGATGATGGCACATGTGCCGCTGCCGTCATCATCGGCGCCATAATATATTTTTCCGTTACGTATGCCCAGGTGATCATAATGTCCGGTTAAAAAAACATACTCATCTTTTTTATCGGTGCCTTCAATGATGCCTACCACATTACTGGCATTAATGGTGGTTCTGTATTTTTCAAATTTAAAAGCAATTTTGGTTTTACGCTCCATTGCCCACTGATCTCCTATTATCCCATTTGCTTTCACTATTTTCAACAGGGTATCAAAATTATTACCCATCATGTCTTTGGCAAAAGCATGTGTAAGTTGTGCAAAGTTCAATGATTGACTGGCGGCTTTTTCTTTTGGAAAGTACACGCCGGTTTTTTTACCGTTTGCAACAGCACGTTCATTAAAGGTTTCCTGGCTGGGGTTTATTACAAGAACACCGGTTGCCCCTCTGGCTGCCGCCGCTTCCAGCTTTTTTGCAATGCCTGGGAATGTCCAGGTACTGGCACGTGTAGTGCCACTTAAAAAATATTTTCCATCTTTTTTAGGTTCACCCAAAAAGATGATCAGCATTTTTCCTTTTACATCAAGTCCGGTATAATCAGAATATTTATCATCATCTATACCGTAACCGGCAAATACCATTTTGCTGCCTTTAAATTTTCCGGTTTCGTTATTATTAAGTGGTATGATAAAGTCTTTGCCATATTCAGCGCCTTTACCGGCCACAGTAAGGGTAGCCGTTTTTAAACTATCCTGGTACAGGGGATATAACTGCTGATAACCTTTTAATGAAGCCACTGATTTTAATCCAATGGCTTTAAACTGGTTTTCAATATAAGTTGCCGCTTTGCGTTGCCCTTCGGTACCGGTTTCTCTGCCTTCCATTTCGGCACTGGCAATAATGCTGAGGTGTTTATGAAGATTGTCAATAGTAATTGTTGCTGCATATTTTGATGACGCATCTGTTTGAGCATTTAAAACAGCAGCAGAAAACAGGCCAAGTGATAATAATAATTTTTTCATTTTTAAAATTTAGTAAAAGGCAAGCAGGAGGCATTCAGTTTGTACAGGAAAAGTAATCAAAAGCGAATAGTCTTGATTTTATTTTTGATGAACGGTGATATAAACTGGCAGAGCGTTTAGCAGGTTATTTTATCTACTCTGTTTTGATGACGTCCGCCTTCAAAAGCGGTATTCATAAAAATATCCAGCATTTTTTCGGCATCACCATCACGTACAAAACGGGCAGGAATACAGATGATGTTGGCATTATTGTGTTTACGTGCCAGTTCAGCCAGTTCTTCTCCCCAACAGATGGCAGCTCGTACGCCCGCATGTTTATTGGCGGTTATGGCCACCCCGTTGGCGCTGCCGCATAATAAAATACCGAAAGCGGCTTCGCCTTTTTCCACTGCCGAGGCTACCGGGTGAGCAAAATCGGGGTAGTCAACAGACTCTTTGTTAAAGGTTCCAAAATCAGTGAAGGTTAAGCCCTCTCCTTCCAAAACAGAGATCAGATCTTCTTTGCAATCAAATCCTGCATGATCGCATCCTAGGGC